>JANMVK010000783.1:0-17470 GCA_031392725.1 Pseudobdellovibrionaceae bacterium | reverse complement strand
GGCCACGGCTTCAACCGCGTGTTCGGCCGCGGCTATAATATTGTTGTCGATATCTTCCCAAAAGAAATCCTCAATCACTCTTCTGGAAAATCGCACCTTATACTTTTCACCCCGGTCGGTGATGACGGCGTAAATCTGGTGGGGCAGCAGAAGAAAGGGATTGTTTCTTACAGAATTGAAATCACCTGTGCGGGCGGCCTCATAACGCTGGGACCACAGGATAGTTTCCATCTTCAGTTTAATTAACTTTCGCTTCGCCACCGCCAGGTCTTTCGCCAAGGCGAAAAAGGTGGTGGTGTCCGCCGGTTGCCATCTGTCCCAGGTTACAACCGCATTGGCTTGGATTAGGATTGCAGGAGTGAGAAGCTTTTTAGCGAGATCATGCTCGGCTATAAACTGGGGAGGCAACTTCTCCAGGTGCAAGCGAATTTCACGTGCCATGGTATCGAGATCCTCGAACTGCTGATAGACCGCGCTTTGCTGAATGAGCGCCTGTTCGCAAAATTGCGATTGCGCATTATGCGCGAAAACAGGCGCGCACCAGGCCGCGCCGGCCACTGCGGCGGCAAGTAAAAAGTTCCAATGCATCTTGATCATCCCAGCGCGCTAGATCGCCTGAGCCCTGTGATTCTGTCAATTGTGAACATCTGAAATTAGCGGGATTTCTTCTTAGGTGAAACATTTTTCACTTGGATTTCAAGCGTGTACGACAGATCGGTGTCGTAGTTGTCGGCTAGCTTCCTAGGGGATGTCTCCGTTTTGACGCTTTCACTTGCGGCTTTGCGCCCGGGCTTCTTAGTGGACTGCACGGCACCCACGGGCACCGGAGCCAGCATCAAAGGCAAATAGAGCGCGAAAAGAATTCTAAACATTAGGTGGTGGTCCAATCGGGCATGGCCGGCTGTGAACGGGATTGGCAGCGCTGAGTGCCGCATTTGTTGATCACGTTGCGCGTTTGCAATTTCTTGGTGCGGATTAATTTGGCTTTCACCACAGCAGCCGGCGCGGGCGTTACGGCCTTGGCCACGGCTTTATAAAAGTTGCGGTAGTTGTGCAGAACTTTGGTGGGATACACGGTGGGGTCAACATTGGTGGTCATCAATTTGCGGACATTGCCCGAGCCCATGTTGTAAGCGCCGATGTAGCGCGCACTGTAGCCGGAGAATTCCTTGCGTAGGGATGCGAAGTAAGTGGCGCCGATTCGGATGTTGGTGCGCGGGTCATCAAGGTTCAGTGTATCGGGATCCATGCCGGCTTGAGGGGCCAGCCACTTGCCGGTCACCGGAAGAATCTGCATTAAGCCCATTTCACCATGAAGGCCGCGGGCTTTAACGTTGAAATGACTTTCGGTTTTGATCACAGCGAGAAGAAAAAAGGGATCCATTTGGTGATGATTGGCTTCGATGATAACGGCGCGGGCGATTTCAAAGGAGCGATTTTTGAACTGTTGGGGCACCGAAGCTTTAACGGCTTTCAAAACTTCTTTAGGCGATTCGCTGGCCAGTTCGCGTTCGGGAGCGAGTTCCAAAGCGTGCACTTGTTGACCTAGCACATTCAACGCCGGCAACTCAGGCAACGCTGTGCTGATTTCTGAGACCGTGGTGCGGGCGCCGGCTAACATCAGCGGCGCGAGAACCATCAAAGAAACAATTTGAAATGTGTATCGTTTTAAGTTGCTCATACCTCCCTATAGAGCAACCCTCTGTCCAACCTATAACTATATGATATAACTAAGGTATTATAATAAGACGCGGGTGTGGAAGAGATGGAGTGACTACAACACTGACATTTGTCGCTGAATTCATATACGTCTCACTATGGACATGGCTCATAACAAAACAAATTTCATTTGATGACATCAGAACATGTATATCACGCCACCCGACAGAGTGAGGTGACGATGAGACGCGCTGGTCGCAGGGTTGGGCCCGCTGGGGCTGAACGTGGCGGAGAACATCTCAAAATCAAGAGCCCCCTGCAGCTTGAGCCGCTCGCCCATGCGCTTGTATCCGAAAATCCCAAATTGAACCACGGTGCCCGTTGCTGAATCGCCACTTGGGGCCGGCGTTTCTTTCACGCCCGGTTTAAAAAATGGCGTGTTGGCCAGGGAGAAGTCGCCGCCCACTCCGTAAACTCCGTCATCGCTAACCGGAGTCGATCCGCGCACGCCCATTTTCATGCCACTGAATTGCATGGTGGTGAAAACGGTCGGGGTCGAATTGTCGGTGTAGAGCCGGTAATAAAACAGGCCGAAATACGGCTCGACGTTGGAAGACCAGAGGTGCGGTCCAAAGCGAAAGGTGTAGCCAACCGCCGCTTCATAGTACGTGAGGGACTGACTGAGTTTGCCGGGCGTGGAGCCCGACACGGGATTGTCGATGGCAATTATCGCCTGTTTTAGTTTAGCGTGAAACGTCCATTCTTGCGTGACCCAAATTTCACCTAGTAGCGCCACGTTCGGCGCGAAGTTATCGGTCGACTCCGCTGAACCCACTGTTGACGTCTGCCGATTGAGACTGGAGCGGCTGAAGCCGAGCGTGCCACCGACCTGACCGAAGCTCGGCGGATTTTGCGGCTGCCAGGCGCGCGCATCTTTGCCGAAGGCGACCTTGCCATCCTCGCGCAGGCCCAACGCCTCTTCCGGCGTCGGCGTCAGCGACAGGCTTCCCGAGTTGCCGTAGGTTACAAAATCTACACTGCCCACTTTGGAATTTTTCTGAATTGCACCTTTGTCGCGCTCGGAAACCACCACCCCGAAACTCAAGGTCTCATCGGTTTTCAAGATTTTTATTTTTCCAAAAATCTCACGCTCAGTTTTGATTAGAAAATTAAATTTAGGATGGCGTTGGGCTTGAATGACCTGCACCACGTTGAGCATTTGGTTGGGGGAGATGCCGTCGCGAGAACCGAGATTGACCGTCACGCGATTGGCTTCGCGGCTCAGCACGCGGCCCGAATACGGCAAGCGCGTCACCACTTCGGTGAGCAAATGGGTGACTTGTTCTTTCAAACTGCCGATGTCGAATTGTTTGTAATCTTTGAGAATGGCCTGGGATAAAAGCTTACCGTCCTTCTTGAGGAACATGCTCATGTGAATGGTCACGCCATTCGGGCCTTTGCTCACGCGCACGACAAAAAATCCATCGGCGTCCAATCCCTGGCTCGCTTGCAAAGTCTTTTCCGTCGAGGATTCCAGTTCCTCAGGAGCTAAAATCGGTCCCGAGGAACTCGCCGGAACATAGTCCCAGCGGTGCATCTTATCGATCAACGCGATAAAGTGCGCCTCCAATGGACGCGCGTAAATTCCCTGGATGTTGTCCGTGAAGGGAAAAACGGAAACTTTTTCCACGGTGAGAAGATCATCCGCATCACTGCGGAACGTTCCCTTGGACCCGGAGGTGGGAGCCGCAGACGGCGCGTCCTGGGCTAAGGTCCTGTATGAAAAAGAGACTGTGGCCCACAGCGCAACTATGACAAACGGAATTCGTAAAAGAGTTGGGCGATTCACTCGAGAAAACCTCTCGATATTAGTGTAAGCGGCTAGCCATTCAGGTCAATTGGCATAAAGTCCTGCCAGACAAAAGCCGATCATACTTTAGTCATGTCTGGGATTGTCCTGTTCCTTAGTCTAACTCTGTCCGGAGTCGCGAACGCGCAGTTCGATTCGACGTCCACGATCTTGTTACGGTCGGGTGGCAAGCCAGCCAAGCCCCAGAACCTGGACAGCTCGCGCTACAAAATCCGCCAGCCCGAATCCCGCAAAGCCGATGACGACGAAATTGAGGAAAAACCGGGAACCTACATCGCCTCGCCCGTCTCCACCAAAAACGTGATTAAAAAAACCACCGTGCAGACGGCTATCGTACAGCCGCCCACACCGGTGGCTCCCCCCGTGGCCGCTCCGATTACGACTTCGCCTGAGGAAAAACCACCCGTGGTACCGGCGGAAACCGCGCCCGTCACCGTGCAAGTTAGGGAATTAATTTTCGGTGGCAGCAATCAAGATATTGATGACTACAAAAAATCAATCCATCCCGATGATGCGCGCGCGAATTTAATCAGCATCGGCATCGCGCCCGCTTATTATTATAACGGCTCCGACGCCAACTATTCCTACCGGCGCTATCATTCGAGCGGACCCGGAATTGGTCTCGGCATGAATGTGTGGGTCACGCCGTTTTTCGGCCTCCAGTCGAAATTTTTCTCAAGTGTATCAGCTAGTCAAAAGAGCAATAACGTCAATACTGTACCCACCGACATCCAAAATTTTGAAGGCGGCATTCGCTTCCGCCGCCACTTTGGTTACACCAGGAAATCCAGCCAGATCAGCTTTGGGCTCGACTGGCACGACGGCATGAACAAAATTTCGAAGGAATCCAACACCTCCATCGGACGCAAATCCTCAGGGCTGAGTTTCGCCCTGGAGGGCGAACTCCCCTCGACCAACAACTACTCCCACACTTTCAACCTCGATGTGCGGCCGCGGCTGAAGCATTCTGAAATGAACACCGGAGTGGAAGTTAAATCGGGCACCAAGAATGAAACTAACTCCATCGGCATCAGTGTCGGCGGGCTGTGGTCCATGGACCGCAACAACCAAGTGTTTTGGAAATCGCAGTACATCGTGGAGCGCAATCTGTTTGATGGCGAGGCTTCACAAATGGATCCGCACAACGACGCGACTCCCGACGGCGTCACCGTGACCAATTCGCTGCTGATTATTTACTTCGGATTTAAATGGGGATCTTGATTCATCCGCTGATGTAAGCGCTGAGCCCGGCGCCGCTTGCGCACGCGGCGGAAGATAAAATAAGCCGCGACCAAAACCGCCAACCCGCCCAGAAATGACAGCTGAACTCTCTTTGCGATTTGGAAAACCATATCCTGGTTTTCTCCCAGCCAATTGCCGACCAACACCCACACCGGAACACTGATCAGCGCCGCCAAGCCGTCCAATCCGTAGAACACGATGGGACGCACACCCATGATTCCGGCCATTAAAAATACCGGCGACCGCAACCCGGGCAGAAAACGCGCGGTGAAACAGATGAAGTGGGAATTCCGCATGATTTTGCGCTCAGCCAACGCGACCCTTCGCGGAGTCATGATCACGCGGATCAAGGGCAGTTGAAAGGCGCGGCGGCCGTAAGTGCGGCCCACGGTGTAGAGAAAGGCATCGCCGAGCAACACGCCAAAAAATCCGGCAGCCATGGCTCCCCAAAGTGAAATGGATCCCATCGACGATAAAATTCCCGCGGCAATCAACGTAATATCTTCGGGAAGCGGCACACCCAGACCACAGATCAGCAAAAGACCGACGATAGCCGAGTAGGCGGGTAGACCTTCGAGCTGCGACAAATTGGCGATCAACGTTTCTTTTATCGAAGACATACCGGACCGATTAGAAACCCTTTGGGTAGAGAGAAAGAAGTAACTATAATATGAACATGGGCATAAAACTAGTGATAGTGGATGACGCCCCGTTCATCCGAGAAGTGCTTCGGCACATTTTTATGAATACTGAAATTGAAGTCGTCGGCGAAGCGCAAGACGGTGAAGAAGCTGTCAGGCTTGTGTACGATTTGCAACCGGAGATTGTGCTCATGGACATTGTGATGCCGAGGAAAAGCGGCATCGAAGCCACCATTGAAATTCTGAAGGAGCGCCCGCAAATAAAGGTGATCGCCTGCTCGACCCTCGATCAAAACAGTATGGTGATGCGGGCCCTAGAGGCAGGTTGCTGCAACTACATAACCAAACCATTTAAAGCCAATGAAGTTCTCGAGGCCGTACGGAATGCGTGCCAAGTTAAAAACAAGGAGGTTGACCCATGAGTGAAGTTTTCTTTTGCATTAAGACTTTTGTGCTGACGATCGCCATCGTGATGGTGATGCAAGTTCAAGTCGGCGACCGCACGCTGGAGAATCACGCCTTAGCGTGGGTGCAGACCTCGCCTCTGGTCACACCGCTAAATTCCGTCGCCCACGGCGCGGCCAAGATGATCCGCGAAATGACAAATAAGGCGCAGGACCAGATTCATCACGTTAAGCGTAAAATTTCAGATAGTTTTTAATGCGTGGTTTTGGGGGACTCGGTGGCTTTTTTAGGAGCGGTTTGAGCATTGCCGAATACGGTGGCCTGAGCTTCTTGGGCCTTCACGGCTTTGTGCTTTTCGAGGCTGCCATCTAATTTAGCCTGGCAATTGGTCTTTGCGGTTTCCACGGCGCCAGCGTTCAGGCCGGCAATCAGAGTGATGAACAACGCAATTTTTAAGACCTTCATACGCTATATCCTTTTTAGCCTCGTGGGCGTCTTAAACCTATTAAAGCGAATCCCGTGCCGCGGCTAGATCCTGTTTTAGCAGTTACACCTGAGATATCCGTTAAAGTCTTAATCACATGTTGGCCCAAATTTGCGCCTGTCTCATTCTGAGACACTTTTAGTGCTCATCCACTGTCTGCGGCGTGCCCACGGGCAGAGGCTTGCCGGTGGTGTCGGACATCAACCGGCGCACCAGCTCCGCATCGTACCGGCGGTCCTGGGTGAAGGCCACACTGGTTGTGGCCGCACCACAGGTTCCATCCACACACTGATCGACATTCACACTGCGGCCCTCACTGCGGCCGTCGTCAAGTTCTCCCGCCGCCGTCTGGGCCAGCGCCATTGGCGCACCGATCAGATTGATCAGCAAAATGGAAAGCAGAATCATGTTTAACCTCGAAATCATTTTATCCCCTAACATTTTAAAGCGGAGCTTCACTGGTGGCGGGCGCGATAATGTCGAGCAGATTATTAAAAATGCTCGCCACCTGAACCGCCACAGTGGAACCTTCCTTACTTTCAACTTTCGAAATTTCGCCGTCTGGCCGGTAACTCACATTAATGGTGCCCAGTCCGGGACGCGTGACCGTCGAGGGTTTGCCGAATTTGCCTTCGTATTTAATTTTCACGGTTTTCTTGGCTTGGTCTTCAATTTGGGAAATGCGGCCTTGGGCATCGTACTGCAATTTCACCGTCTGGCCATCGGAATTATCGGCCGTCATCAAATTGCATTTCTGCGATTCATAAGCGAATTTGGTTTTGACCGTTTTCACGATTTTGCCGTCGCTGGCAGCCTGGCTGGGCTTGCGTTCCGTGCCGTCAAAAAACTGCAGCGTCACCTGGGAAACTTTATTGCATGTGTTTTTGTATTCGAATGACATCAATTTGCCCGGCTCTTTTTTGGTTTTAACAAAGCCGTTATCAAAATAAGTGTACTCGGTCTTTTCATTATCGCGCAGGATCGACACCGGCTTGCCGAAAATTTCGTGGTACACGATATCGGTCACCGCGCTGTTCACTTCCGTGCGCACGCGGTACAAATAAACTCCGGCGCCGTCGGGCCGCGGTTTGTGAAAAAATTCATATTTGCTCTGGTTGGTGACCTTGTCGTTGCACTTTTTGACCACGTTGGACCAAAAATGATTTTTGGGATCATCTTTGCTGACCTGGTAATCGTAAGTCTCAGTGCAGCCCTTGCGGTTGCGGAAGGTGGTCACCCAGTCTTTGTCTTTATTGTAGGTCAGGGCTTTATAGGTGGCATCCGGCATATCGATGCGGGTCAGGTTGTGTAAATCGTCATAGGTGTATTTGTGCTTCTGAGCTTTGGAATCCGTGACTTCGACCAGATCCTCGCCCTTAGCGATGTAGCGCGCGGTCATACTGTTCGGTCCGACAATCTCAGAGACCTTTTTGGTTAGTGCATTAAATTTAAAAGAAAATTTGCGGCCCAGATTGTCGCTGACCGACTGTAAAGAGTCCTTTTCCCAGGCTAATTTCAGGTGATTCTGGTTTTTGTCATACATATGGGTCAGGCGTCCGGTGGCGGCCTCAAATAATTGATAAGTGCCGTCGGCCAATGTGCGTTTGTAGGTGCCTTGCTTCAGCGAGATATTTTCAGCTTCGCGGCCGTTGGCCAGATACAAGGTGCCGTCTTCCACTTTACCTTTGATGTTCATGCGGCGGCCGAATTCCTCCCGCATAAAATCATTCACTTTCAATTCCTTTTCCAAGCCTACGACATAGTCCGTTTTTAAATCTGGTCGCCGGCGCTTCACTTCCGCGATAATCTGCGTGACCGTGGTGTCGATCTTGCTCGCGGTGAAATTTTTCGGCGTGTAGGTGATTTCCATGCCGCCGCCGCACTCGGTGAGGCGCAGATTGCTTTCCGTGGTCACTTCAATTTTGGTTTCAAAGTCCGAACACCAGCCGAAGCCGAACATGCCGTTGAACAGCGAGCGGCTGTTGTAGGTGCGATTGACCCGTAAATCGTATCCAACCCCAGGAACAATCAGATCCGTCCAACTCTCGGAGTAGTTGGCGCTCTTCATATCCACGATCGCGCTGGCGGAAAATGAAAATAGAAACAACGTGATGGAAGTTATCATTTTGCTCATACCCTTATCGTAACAATTTTTCTCATAACGACTAAGCCAATAATTTGTAGCGTAATGATCATTGCCAGACACACCCAACCCAAAGGCTTGGTGAACAGCGGCATGACATAATTTGGATCCATTAAAAGAAACACTCCGAGGAGAATCAACGGGACCATGGTCACGATGATCGCCTGCATATTGCCCTGAGCGGTCATGGCTTCGATTTTCTTCTCGACCTTCTGCCGTTCACGCACCGTGGTGACGATGGTGGTAAAGGTTTCGGCCATGTTGCCGCCGGTTTCTTTTAGAATTACGACCGCGGTCACAAACATTTGCACATCCTGGCGGGGAATGCGCTCGCCGAATTCATTGAGTGCGTCCTCCACTGACATACCGAGGCGCACTTTATTTAACACCAGGCTGAATTCCTGCGGCAAGGGGCCACTCATATTTTCGGCCACCCGCTCCATGGACTGGGTCAAACTCTGGCCGGCTTTAATTCCGTTGGACATAATGGTCATGCCGTCCACCATTTGATCGGTCAGGCGGCTGCAGCGTTTTTCCCACATGCGGGTCATAATCATTTTTGGCAGCTGCCAGCCCACGACCATCAACACCGTGAAGAACGCCAAACCAAAACCAAAATTGGGCCACATCGCCGCGAATACGATGGCGCCCGGCCCGAAGGCCGCGGCCAGCATGGCGTAGGTGACTTTTTTGCGGTCGGTGTCGACGAACATTTTATCCATAAGCATCAGGACTTCTTCGCGCCCGCCCAGAGTTCGCCGGTGCATGAACTCCATAATGCGATCCGAAGTGAAATAAGCGAAAATAAAAACCGTGATGCCAAACAATGGAATAAAAATAATCTCATTGCCGATGAGAAAACTCATGTGCCTCCCGATCCGGTCTTCTTGGACGGCACGCCGCCAATCCGGGGAATCGAGGGAGGTTTGGGACCTCCGGAATGCGTGGGCTTTTTCTGCGTCTGTTCCGCGGTCATAAACAAACCGCGCGGAATGCTGACGCCTTTTTGTTCAAATTCCTCAATGAAGGTGGGGATCAGTCCAAGCGCCTGGAACTGGCCGATGACTTTGCGGTTTTTGTCGAAGCCTTCCTCTTTAAAGCGGAAGACTTCCTGCAAAGTGACCGTGTCCCCCTGCATGCCGCACACCTCGGTGATGCTCATCAATTTACGAGAGCCATCGCTCATCCGTGAAATCTGCACAATCAATTGCACGGCGCCCGCGATTTGTTCGCGAATGGCTTTGGCCGGAAGTTCCATTCCCGCCATCAAACACAGAGTTTCCAAGCGGCTGACGGCCTCCCGCGGAGTGTTGGCGTGGACCGTGGTCATCGAGCCGTCGTGACCCGTGTTCATGGCCGCGAGCATGTCGAGGGCGGCCCCATCCCGGCACTCCCCGACCACAATCCGGTTGGGGCGCATACGCAGGGAGTTTTTAATTAAATCCCGAATGGTGACTTCACCGGTGCCCTCCAAGTTGGCGGGACGGGTCTCCAGGCGCACCACGTGATCCTGTTTAAGCTGCAACTCCGCCGCATCTTCCGCGGTAATGATGCGCTCATTGACCGGAATAAAGCTCGACAGCACGTTCAGCAAAGTTGTTTTACCGGAACCGGTGCCGCCTGAAATAATAATATTTAAACCTTGCTCCACGCAAATTCTGAGGAAATCCATCATCGGACGGGTCATGGAACCAAAACGCTCAACGTAATCCCGGTCGGTAATCCGCTCCGCCGGAAATTTACGAATGGTCAGCGCGGGTCCGTCGATGCTGAGGGGTTCAATGATCGCGTTGACCCGGCTGCCGTCCGGCAAGCGGGCATCGACGTAAGGAGTGCGTTCATCGATGCGTCGGCCGAGAGGAGAAACAATCCGCTCGATCACATTGCGCAGCTGCTGGTTACTGGTGAAGGTCACCGTCGACAGCGTCAGTTTGCCGCCTTTTTCCACGTAAATCATATCGCAGCCGTTGACCATAATCTCGGTCACGGTCGGATCCGCGAGCAATTCTTCAAGCGGGCCAAGGCCCAGAGCTTCATCCAAGGTTTCTTTGATCACACGCGTGCGGTCTTCCCGGCTTAGGCCCGGAGACAAACGGTCGGCCAACTGCGAGATCACGCGCTGGGTGCGGTTTTTAAGGTCTCTAGCTTTGGCGGGATCGCCGTCGGTGTTCATAATGTCTTTTTTCAAATCCATTTCTTTTATCAGGCCGTTGTGCACCTGCATTTTCAATAAAGTGAGCGGATGCATTTCGCGCTTGCGGCCGCGATTTTTTGAAACCTTGGCCATGCTCTGCAAACCGGCGTTCTCGTCGACTTTTCCGCCGAGAGCGGCTTGCGCTTCCTTTGTTCCGGTCAATGACAGTTTCGGCTTTGAGGCGGCCTTTAACTTTTGCAACACTCCGCCGGTGAGGCGGCGCACCACTTCGTGATAGGCGGCGGACATCGGCGAAGACGGGGTGGTGATCACGAACGGCGCGGAACGCTGAAGCGCGGCCACCGCGGTGGCATCATCTTGAGGAATTCCGCCTAGAATGGGCCGGCGTAAACTTTGGCTGATGGCGTTCTGGTCTAAGCCACTGCGGCTTACTTTGTTCAACACCACTTGAATAAAATCAGCCGGCACCGAGGCCGATAACATTTCATTAATCACCCGGCGGGTTTGATTGACCACCAGAACTTCCGGCGTGGTCACCACCATAATCGCCGTGGCATCCTCGACAATTCCCATTTGCAAGGCATCGAGTTCACTGCCGAGATCGATCACGATGTATTTATAAAATTGGCTTACGGCGAAGATCTGTTTGCGCAACAGATCCACTTGTACGTTGAACAGTTGATCGGGGCCGAGCACGGCGCCGATATAGTGCATTCCGCTTGGATGCGCGGTCACTAAGGTGCCGATCGACTGCGCGGTGATGGCGCCGGTGAACGAAGCTAAATCCATTACCGTTTTGGTCGGACGGATGCCGGTGATAAAGTTCTGATCGCCGCAACTTCTCGGATCGCAATCGATCAGCAAAGTGCGGGCTTTCATTTCTTTAAGAAACGCATACGCGAGATTAGCGGCGAACACGGATTTACCCACGCCGCCCTTGCCGCCGATCACCGCGATTAAATGTGAACTTTCATGCACAGCCAAGGTCTCAGACCTCCAGCTTGCTTATCGGAATTACAGGGTATTTGCTAACTGGACTTTAGTTTTGGTCGAGGCGGAATTTCTTCTTAATTTTATCCGAGCCCGCGCTAGCGGAGCTCTTAATCAAGGGCGTAACGAAAACCACGAACTGGCTCTGGTTACGACGAAAGTCCTTGGAAGCGTAGAGCGAGACAATCGGATTCTTAGAGGCGCCCGCCGGCAACTTATTGAAGTTCGTGCCGCTGTCGTTGGTGATCAAGCCACCCACCGCGGCGCTTTGCCCGCTACGCACGTGCAGCACGGTTTGAATTTCGCGGCTGGCGGTCAATGGACCTTGGTCGGAGTAGCTGAGCAAGCTCTTCACCGCGAAATTGAGAGCTAATTTAACGGAATCGGAACGCTGACCCATAATTTGCGGAGTGATATTGGTGCGGATGCCCGTCTCTTCAAAATTTGTGGACGGCTGGCCTTGGGCATTGACGACCTGATAAGGCAATCGGGTGATGGAGTTAATCACGCCCTGCTTTTGATCTTCAACGGTCACGCTTGAGCTTTGTAATACGCGCGCGAAGCCGTGCTGTTTGGCCCAGTTCAATTTCGGAATCAAATTGGCCACGGTTCCCGTGATGGTGGCGGTTAAGCCGCCGGGGCTTCGGCCGCCGGTGGAAAATTCCAAGGTCGATCCATCGCCAATATCCGGCAGCCATTGGAAGCGGAAGGACTTGGTGTAATCCTTCTGCAGCTCCACATAATGCACCACCATTTGCACAATCTTTGGCGGCTCGCCCTCGGGCGGCGGACGCACGGCAATCAAATTGATCACCACATCGACTTTGCGCTCTAATACTTTTTTGTCGGCGACGGCTTCATCAACCACGACATCGGGCACATACATTTTGGCCACGATTTCAGCTTTGTCTTTTTCTTCACGTGAGTTGGCAAAACCTTCCAGAATAAATTTGCCGTTGACCGCGTTCACGCGAATTTCGGGGTTGCCGATTTTTCGCTCGATAAACTGCGCGATTTTGTTCTGCGCTATGGGACTTAAAATCACCAGTGAAGTGGCCTGCGCACCATACTGTTTGACCACGGAGTGAATGCGCTTCATATCCGAGGGCAATAAAATCTGTCCGTCCACGATCACTTTGTTGTTTAAGACTTTAACTTGAATGCCTTCAATGCCTTGAAGCAGGGCCTGCATCTCGCGCGCGACTTTCTGCAGATCGGTTTTGCGCACGTCAACGGTGTACTCAAATAACACGGCGCCGGTCTTCGGATGCTTGATGATTAAGGTTCCAACGCCTGGCGCGCGCGGATTAAAGCGCAGAGTTTTGGTCTCCGGATTCCACTGCATGCGGGTGAATTTGCGGAACGTTCCGTCGATTTCGATATCTTTGGGAACGTCGTCCAATTTCTCATCGTAATAAACACCGACCGACAAATTGATGTAGCCCTTCGTGGTGGGCTTATTGGCGGCGTCGAGGACTTCTTCCTCGGTGGGCGTGACGTTTTCATCCTTCGAGTGGCCGTCCTCTTGCGCATACCCATAGGCGGGCACCAGCCCGGCGACCAAGAGTAAGCTTAAAATATTCAGACGGAACGTTTTCATTACATCACCCATTAGAGATCAATAAAGGGACCTTTTTTCTTAACCTTAACCGGAGCCGGAGCCGGAGGAGGCGGTGCCGCGGCCGGCATTCTCAACATCTCCTGCGAAACTTTTCCCAACAACGATTCGATCGTGCTCTCCGGCATTCTTTTCTTGGTGTGATCCGACGGATGCCGGAGCGTCAGAAAAATCGCGCCAGGAGCGGTGGACAATAAATAGATTAAGTCTTGGCTTTCCTCGGGAGAGGCTTCAACCGTGATCGTGGTGAAGGTCATATCCCCGCGCAGATTCTTAACGTAATCATCCTTGCCCTGCCGTTCCAACATCACCGGCAGTTCATTGACGATGCGCGAGCCGGTGGCGAGAATCACCACGTCTTGCATCAGAGTTTTCACTTCGCGGCGCTGGCTGATGCCTTTGCCGACGTCGAGCGCGGTGACTATATCAATGCGGTCGCCCGGATTGAGCAACTTGCCGATGGCGTTGGTATCGTTGACCGGAATGGCAATCGCCCGTTTGCTCGGCGACACCTGGAGCGACAAACCGGTCACGGGACCGGGTTTAATCACTTTACTCATCAACACCTGCTCGCCCTTTTTAATTGGCGCTAGAGTGATCAATCCCACGGCCTGCTCAGGGTCGGTCACGGCCTGCGGCTCGACAAAGTCGACCGGCTTTTCGTCAATTTGCAACATGGTCTCGTCGATGGTTTCCATTTCCATAATGTCCACGGCGGCCACGACCACGCGCTGCTTGGCTCCGAATTTTTTAGTGAGCTCGGCGGACTTTTCCTGGGTGTAGCTGTAAAGCAGGAAGACGGCGAAGAGCGCCGATCCTACGCTGATCCACAGTGTCCTGGTTTCGTTGTTGTTCACGTCCTGCTCCTTTTAATTCCCACACTGACCGTTTAAACAAATTCCGTAGCCCACCATAATCCACGCGGGGTTGACGGAGATCTTCTCGTTACGCTGCTGCAGCTGATAAATCTGCTGGTTATGCGTTTCTTTATTGGGATCACCGGGCGGCGAAGCGCTGATCGAAATCTGCCGGGCCGTGGCCACGAACAAATCTCTAGGATCGCTCTCGTGCTGAACGGCATGATAGCGCCAGCCCTTGTTTGTGAAATTAAATGGCCGCTCCAAACCGGATCCGTCTTCGCGGTAATAATATAAGTTGGCGCGGTTGCGGAAAGTTTCCATAGCGTACGTGCGCGCGGCGATGGAGTGCAAAGCAGCGGTGTGCACGATTCCGAAAAAACCCATGCCGAAACTCATCAGCATCACGAAGATCACAATCAAAGGCACGGTCTCTAAGATCGCCAAACCCTTTTCATTTTTGAGATATTTTTTAATGTTCATGATTAACACCCATCGTCCGTCATCGGGAAATAGGTGCCGCCGTTAGTGCCGTAGCCGGGGCCCAGCTGCTTAATGCCGTTCCAGCGGTTATTGGTAAAATTCAAACACTCTTCAGTGGTCGGTTCACGGCCCAGATAGCTGCCCATATAAGTTTTAAAACCATCGCCCGAACCGTCATCGTCGGGAGTGGTCGAGCCAAAACCGGGAATGCTGAAGGCGAGAACATTGGCGGTGAACGAAGTGCCGGCGCCCCAGAATTTATTCACGCCTTGGGTGGCCTCGGTGAAACCGGGAATCAGTTGGGTATGGTCGCCCACGCCCGGGCGCGCATCCACGGCAAACCAGCCGTTGTTGTAAAGCGGTTTCATAACGGGATGGGCGATCAACTCATTATATTTAGCATTGGCGCGTTCCACTTGCTGCGCCTGGGTGATGTGGCCCACGGTGTAGTTGCGGGCGGTGGCGAAGGTTATGTATTGGGTCATGGAGGCCACGGACATTGTGAAGCAAAGCACGAACAACAGACCGCTCAGTCCCAAGATCAGGACCATGGAGAACATAAAATCCACAATCAGAATTCCACGCTCATTTCTTAGGGGGTTCATCTAGCCGACTCCCCTTGAATGGTAATATGGCGGGTGTGGCCGTTGGGATGGCTGATGGCGCCTTTTGCGGGCGACAACCAGACTCCGTTTTGCAGAACGCCGGATAAGGCGACCCACGGGCCGGTGATTAACTGTTTTAAGAATTCTTTATCTTTAAAATATTTCGCGGTCAGCATGGTGAAGGCCATAAACACGACCATGATCAACACGGCTTCCACCAGCATTTGGCCTTTTTGATTGCCCACAGTTTTCATAAGAACCCGCCCACGCGGAGGAGGGTCAATTGGGTGAACCAGCCGAGCAACAGAGCGAAAGTGTAAGGCATTTTGTGAAATTGTTGCATTTGAGTGCGCTGGCGCGAGGCCAGCTTGTAAGTGTTGCGCACGAGCGACAACAATTGCTTCTGCAACGCCGCCCGGGTCAGGCCAAACACGGCGGCCCACACGAACGAGTAAATCAAAGTCCAAAACATATTGGCCGGATCAATGGCCAGCGCGAACACCGCGAACAGCTTCACGTCGCCGCCGCCCCACACTCCCGCCACAAACAATGGGATCGTGAAAATCAGAGCGAGCACGAAAGCCTCAAGGCCGATTATGGTTCCGCCGACTCCGCGGAAATAAAAACCGAGTAGCAAAACCATGGGAAGCAAAGCGATGACAAGAGCGTTGTGGACTTTGCGCGAACGCATGTCATCCACAAGACCGGCGACCAGTGTAAATGTCCCGACTGCCATCATCTCCATTATTGAACTCCCCCTGAGGCGCCATCGGGTTTCACCCAGCTGACACCGCGTCCGTCTTTCGAATTGCGAAAGCCGTCACCGACGGAAATATTCCGTTCAACACGCGCCGCGAGCCGCGGCGCTGATTTTTTAAAAGTTTCGATTGGTCCCAGATCCCCAAGGAACGCGCCCATAACTAGAAGGACATAAATGCCCAACAGGAGCACTAGCTCTGTAGTCATCTTTTCCCTCCCCTAGGTTCTTGCCAACGCCCTAACGGCGTTACGGTGAACCTTGAAATTCGCCGATTTTTCCTGAGAGCTCGGACAATTTGCCCTCCAGCGCCGAATAAATTTGTCCCCTGAATAACGTGACCAGCGCGACAACGACCACGACAAGGAGCACATACTCAGTCGCACCTTGTCCGGACTCATCTTTTGCGAGTCGCAACATCACTGCTTTGAACTTTTTCATATTAATCTCCCCTAAGCTCATATCGGATAATAGGGCAGCCGACATAAGGTTTCGTGTTGGTTTTCCGAGAGAATACGGGCGGATACCTATGAGCGTATCAGAGCGTTGACACTATAGAAATGTTCTCAATGAGCGAGTCTCAAAGTGAGTCGCAACCGGACTGCAATGGTCTCACATTGAGACGGTTACTACTCGACCACCTTCAGCACGCTCTCGAGCCCGATCTTTCCAAGCACCGGCACGCGGCCGAAAACGGGATCAAATGAAAAGCTAAGGGAGCCAAGCCGCATCAGAATGACTTCTCCGATTATGGTGCCGTTGAAGGCACCGCCATAGCGGCTGCTAACGACGGGCGCGCTGATTAACAGGTGGTCGAATCCCAAACCCGATTGGCCCGAGGAATCGGCGTCCACTAAAGGCAAGCCACTGGCATCGGCCAAAATCTCACTAGCGGTGGTGGCCGGGAGTCCAGCCGGAATCAGGCCGCCCGACATTCTTGCCGTGAGCCGACTTGAATCTGCCCCCATGCTCACCGCGCGGGAACTGATCAGCTGCAGGTTTTGGTTGGCGGAGCCGCTCGACCAAGTGATCGGCCCCTCCACAAAAATCGTTCCCGTTGCATATATTCGGCAACCATTCGACGTGCTCAAATTTAAGTTTTTTAGATAGACGACGCCGTTGAACACGAGGTCGCCCTCACAAGTTACGTTGCCGGAGTTAGTGTAGACATTCAAAGAACTCGACAGCGTGATGCCTCCGCCGGAAGCGTTGCCCGATAAGCTCTGAATAGCGGCTCTCGAAGGGCCGGCAATGGTCAGGCTTGAAACTTCACGAATGTTGTTGGGTGCACGGCCCCAACTCATCTCCTTAAACATCCGCGCCAAGCTTTGTCCTGCGGAATTGTTTCTTCGTGGCACCACAAGGTCGCCTTGTACGGAAGTGTTCGCCCACACTTCATTGTCCTCTAAGGGATTGGTCATCACCGTGCTGTTGATTTGAGCGTGGCACATCGTACAGGAGAGGGATCGTCCGACTAACGCCGGCGTGAATTTTTTCAACACTTCGGAACTCGAAATGGAGCCCGAGCTTCCGGAGGCTTTACTCCCAAAATTATTTTTAC
>JANMVK010000763.1:0-2139 GCA_031392725.1 Pseudobdellovibrionaceae bacterium | reverse complement strand
TAAAGACAAAATTGAAGTCGTGACCTCCGACCTACATGATCCCGATTCCGTCGAGCGGATTGTCGCTATGGTGAGTGAGTGGGGAGCTGTGGATATCTTGGTGAATAATGCCGGCATCATGCGCCAGGGTGTGCGACGCGAGGATTTTATGGATTCGTTTTTAGTGAATTCCGTGGTGCCGTTTGAATTGACCACGGCGTTGTTGCCGTTCTTAAGAAAAAGCAAACAACCGCGCGCGGCCCATGTCACGAGCCTAATGGGTTCCGTTGGGGACAATGGCAGCGGGGGGTATTATGCTTACCGTTCCAGCAAAGCGGCGTTAAATATGATAAATAAAAGTCTATCGAAAGATCATCCATGGTTGTCTTCCGTGGTGTTGCATCCGGGTTGGGTGAAAACCGATATGGGCGGCGCGCAGGCTCCCACCTCCACCCGCGAATCGGCGGAAGGCATGTGGAAGGTTATTGAGGGTTTGAGTCCGGCGCAAAGCGGCGGTTTTTTCGACTTCAATGGCAAAGAGTTACCCTGGTAAGCACTAGAGTAAAAGCCCCTGACAAATTTAATCAGATAAAGTCTCAGGCTATGGTCAAAATATGATTTAATCACCGCCATGCGTGTTTGGGTTCGTGACGATCACACAATTTCAAAATTTCTCATGCGTACTGTCGCGGCCCAAGCCCATTTTTTTGCGGCCATTGCGTCGGTTGTGGCCACGGTCGTGCTGGTTCAGCTGACTGCTGCTAAACCGAACACCGAACACTTTTTTGCCTGCCTGGCGTTTGGCGTGACGGCATTTATGGTGTTCGCCATTAGTGCCACCTATCATTTTCTGCATGATGGCCTGCACATTTCGCCGCGGCTCGAGCATCACTTTGAAAATCTCGATCACTTTACGATTTATTTATTTATCGCGGGAACGTACACGCCGTTTATTGTGAATGTCCTGGAGCCGCCGTGGAAAATGATTTTGCTGGTGATGATCTGGTCGATCGCGCTGATCGGCGTTTTGTATACACTGTTCAGGCCGCGCCTGCCGCTGTGGGCGCAGCATCGCTATGTTTATACCGGATTGTTTTTGTTAATGGGTTGGACATTTTTTGTGCGGGCCGGGGAGATTTACGATCATCTCAGTTCGTATGACGCATTTTTATTTTTGGCCGGCGGTTTGAGCTATACGCTCGGCGCGATCGGTTACGCCACCAAGCGGCCCAAATTATTTCCCGGCGTGTTCGGCTATCATGAGCTGTGGCATGTGAGTGTGGTGATGGGCGCGACTTTCCACTATTTTATGATTCTGGATTTTTACCTGTAAATATAACTACCCGCACGATTGACCTGAAGATACCTCAGATTATTCTGATTCGCGAAAGTTCGAAATATAGGGGGTATTATGATTTCCATGGTGATCACGATGTTGTTTAGTTCCTTGGTCCACGCTCAGCCGGCCGGCGGCACTTACTACAATTGGGGACGCGGCAGCGACAGTTACGGGCATTGTTATGAGTGGACGATGGACGGCAGGATTTTAAATGGCGGCCAACCGGTCAATGAATATTGGTGCGAGCGAAGCACTCCGTCTTATTACAATTGGGCGCGCGCCAATAACGGTTACGGCTACTGCTTCCACTTCACACCGAGCGGTTTGTATTTGGATCGCGGCCAGGCGGCCAATGTCTATTGGTGTGAGAGAAATTATCCTTCGTATTATAATTGGGCGCGAGGACACGACGGCAACACCCGTTGCTATCAGTTCACTCCTTCAGGTTTGCGCATGAACGAAGGCCAGCCGGTGAACGAATACTGGTGCCGCCGCAATTGAAATGAATTCCCGCGAACGTTCGAGTCCGCCCTGTCATTTTTATGACAATTGGTGGTGCACCTACAGATGTGTCGCCACTGAGCGTCTTTTGGTAGTTATCCGGTTGTCGGATATGGAGGGCGGATGACGTCTCGCATT
Organism: Pseudobdellovibrionaceae bacterium; assembly: GCA_031392725.1. GTDB lineage: Bacteria > Bdellovibrionota > Bdellovibrionia > Bdellovibrionales > UBA1609 > JALHOQ01. The sequence goes on along the minus strand of JANMVK010000763.1, from coordinate 182 downwards.
TGGGTCGTGCTCGCGTTTGTTTTGATTTCAGGATCGGCGGCTTCGGCCGGTAATTTCGTGTGGGATCTGGTGCCGGTCATACCCAGCTGTCTCGCAGGCATGCAGTGTCAAAGAGACGAGATGCCCGGACAGGTGGCAAAAGCCGGGATTGTCACGCGTTTACAGGGGATGGTTGAAAGAGC
>JANMVK010000711.1:0-2820 GCA_031392725.1 Pseudobdellovibrionaceae bacterium | reverse complement strand
GGGCTGCGCCAAGTACATGGACGTACGGGTGGCAGCAAGGCATTTGGGTTTTAAGAATGTGACGAGAGTTCATGACTCTTTCGCCCACAGAATAGTGCGCCAGTTAATGAAAATCAAACCCGTTCCAGAAACAGCTTTCGTGGGGGCCATGCCTACTTGTTAAAGCCGGCGTCCACTAGATACGGCCGGCACGATTGGTAGTCACGGCCGGAGAAAAGTTCCTTAATAACGCAAAGTCTGATGATAAACCGTTTGAGCATTTCCTGTTCCACCCACGGTTCCAATCGCTTGATCAAACGGGGGACCTGAAGCGCCGCAATTCGCGCGGCCCAGTCGAGGCGCGCCTCCCTCCGCCATTTCTCCAACAGCTTTTCAACACATCGTATCCGTTCAGCGAAGGCCGGGTGCACGCAGTTGTGCCTGATATTGGTAAAGTTGGACCAATCCGGGATCACAATTATATCGGTAAATGCGGCCGCGTGGTCGATCGCGATCGTGCCGAATTCTTGATCCTGCAGAACATTGGCGTTTATGCGGTCATGGTTGTCGAGCAGGAAATCAAACAGGGCCAGGTCATAATCGTTATCGAGGCTAGCGCCCCGCGATCCCAGCGGTATCACCCACAGTTGCAAACTGCCTCGAGCGGGTTCAGTGCGCCAAACCGTGACCGGAATTCGTATGGGCCAGCCGAGCTCTTCGTTGACGATGATCGCGGCGATTTCACTCTTCGGATTCTGCTCCTCGTTGTTGCCAAGCCTCTTCATCAATCCCTTGGCCCCGCCATCGAAGGTGGCGAGTTCGGGTTTAGAACTGTAGCGGGTGATATTAAAACCGATCAAGTCCCTGATGGGAACCGTGCCCAAAGCGGCCGCCAGTTGTGAGCGAAGGGCGCCAGCCTGGGTCAAATCACCGGCGACTTCCTGAGCCCAGATTTTTCTCTGGGCCGTGGCCGCGTCCGCGGTTAGAAGGCCTGCGCAAACCTTTAGGCTATCGTGGCTGTGAGCCAGGGGAATCAGTGCCAAAATGAAAGGCAATATGGCGATTGCTATCACTTAAACCCGGTCCAGAAATGCACTGAGGGATTTCCTTACAGCGGCCCAATGACCGGTGAAGGAATGCCCGCAAGCCGAATAGGTTTCCACACTAAGTGATTTGCTGCGCTCAAGAACCAGTAAATCCTCAAGCGTGGCCTTGAGATCAATCACATTATCTTTGCAGCCTAAAATAGAAAGCATCGGCAGAGTCGTAGGCAATTTTTTAAGCGAAATCAAGGTCGTATCCGCAGCATAGGAGTTCCAAGTCGCATAGGAAAATCCATTCCACTTCTCCACCGAATCCGGCCGGCTCTCAATCCGCGAGATCTGCCGGCGCAATGCCGCCTTCTCGCGGCCAAAGCTATGGCTCAGCTCCTCACTCAACCAGCCCCGGGTTCCTCCGCCGATCATCACCAATCCGCACACGCGATCACCCAATTTTAACGCCAGTTCGGGAGCTAAATATGCGCCTTCGGAATAGCCAACTATGAAGATCTTATCGCCTGAGGGGATAATCTGGCCGGCGGTCTTTAAAGCATCGCTGATGCGCAGGCCGCGGCGGAAGGAGCGCTCGAACACATCTTGATCCTTACGCGAGGCCGATAGACCGGGCTTATTGATAACCAAGTAGTTCAATCGCGCGGCCTGAGATCGTCCCACAAGCCCAACCAGCTCCCCGCGCGAGCCAGGATGGAAATCAGCGTTGGACTCCGGCAGGTAAACCAGCCAAGTCCGCGCTTTGCGGCCCGCCCGGCTATGGCCGGCGATAAGAAAGCGTTGATTGGAAAGTTCGATCCGCGTGCGCATAAGGCGATAATCAAGAGCAAGATAAAAGCCAAGATATCAGAGCTCCGAATTCCAATTTCCGTATTCTGAATAAAAAAAAGCCGGCGTGGTGGGGTCCAGCCGGCTCGAGTGGGGTCATCCATAGGGGGTATGGGGGTCTATGGAATTCTTTAAAAACAAATCAATTAAATAAATAAACCGGGACGAGTGAGTTCAGGTCAATCACCTGCGGTCCGCTCACGCTATCAAAGCGGCGGTCCACGACTGGATTGGGGGCATCATTGCTCCAGCCGACTTCTACATCCACGAAATCCAAAACTCTGCTTTTTTCCGACGACTCATCGGCGTAAATATCAGTCAAACTCTGATCAATATGCTTCTGAATGTCCTTTTTAACCGTGTTGTTGCCGTCGATCATGTGGTTCCAATCGGCATTCATCGAAGCTTTCGTCAAATTCACATCCGCGGGATCCGCCGACACTGATCCGGAAATCAGTAATGCGAGTATTAAGATTGTTTTGTTCATACGATTTCCTTTCCTTTGTTTCAGGTAATTGCAGAGGATGTGCCACGTTCGAGTGGCATTTTACCGATAGCTCGCGCTAAAACCGTGCTCAAATTCTATACAGGGGCCTTGATACGTTCGGCACCTGTATAAAGTGTTGACACAAAAAACCTAGTGGAAACAGCTATATTTAGTGTTTACGGGCATTTAAGGGTCAGGGCCAGTAGAGGGCGGAAAGCGCGATTTCCATGACAGTTATCACCGGCGTTTGATTGGTCACGGGGCCGACCCGAATCTCAGCAAACAAAGAGTATTTATCCTTGACCCGGAACTGCACGCCGGAAAATCCGGTGCCGCTTAGGTAGTCGGGCAATTCCGTGTCCTTGGTGAGATCTTGGGTTCCCAGCCGGGCGCAGCCGCTGATGGATTTTGCCGCCTCAAACCCCGCACCCGCATACCAATAGTCCGTCCACAACGTCCATCACACCAGCGCGT
>JANMVK010000686.1:0-7361 GCA_031392725.1 Pseudobdellovibrionaceae bacterium | reverse complement strand
GGGAGTCCAATGAACCGGCCACCACCGCGCTACATTGGGGCTTGGATCAGGATTTGAGCCGCGTGGCACCCGGAGATCCGCGCTTCACCACCACTCACAGCGTGCGCATTACGGGCCTTTCCAGCAATTCGCTTTACTCTTTGCAACCGGGCGGTGTCGACCGGGCCGGAAATCCATACCAAATGCCCCGTCTGACCATTCGAACAAAAAGGTAAGTGTTGCAGGCCTCAGCACTTTCTTGACAAATAATAGTGAAATCTGATTATTAGCCCTTTTAAACAAAAGGGGTTAACCGAAATGAAATCCGTTTTCACACTCGTCGCCTGCTCGCTGATCAGCTTTGCCGCCTCGGCCGAAGATTACTTCGCCGCTTCTTCAAAGGATCTGACTCAAATTCTGAGCAACCCGGTTTTTCAGAGATATGGCGCCTTCACCATCGGCACTATCCGCCAAGGTGAACTCGGCCAGGCTCAGGCGTATTTTATTCGTTTGGTAAAGCCCTTTGCCACGGTGGAAAAAGGCGTGTGCGTCGAGTTTGTGAACCCCGGCAATTGGGAACTAAAGGGTCAGCCCTACGCGTGTGAGGAATAATGAAACTGATCACTAATGCCGCCGCGTCCCTGCTTATACTTTCAAGCGTGGCTTTGGCCGGGGAATCCAAACCGCTGGAACTGCCGGACACTTCTAAAATGAATGTCTCCGCTGCTAAAAGCGGAACTACGGTTGAACTGTCCTGCACCACGGTGGAGGGCCGTAAACTGAAATCCGGCGAAGCCGGCTACGAAACCTGCGTGTCCGCCTCTTCATCCAACATGAAGAATAAAGCCAACTCGAGCCCCAGCGGCACCGCCACCAGCGTCGATTTCAAGTTCGGCAAATAGCCGGAAAATATCCGCCAATCGGGCGCTCCGCCCACCATTTCAAAATAACGGCCCGGGCCATCACAGCTATTCAACATAACTGGCCGCAGCCATCACACTTCCCTTTGTCGCCCTCCACATCATTTGTCATACTTATGCCTGTCATTTGTCATACACATGATGCAGAGGTGGTAAGAGCCACCGGCACAAGGAGATAATGTGAAAAAATTTTTGGTTCTATTCGCGGCCGTATTTGCCATGAGCGTGTTTGCCGAACCTGCGAAAGAGGTTTCCGGCACTGTGACTCTTGGCGCGGGTTTGGAGAAAACAATCGCGGCCAATGGCATTTTATTTATCTTCGCGAGAAAAGCTGGGGAAGCCGGCGGACCACCCGCGGCTGTTTTGAGAATCCCAGCGCCGAAGTTCCCCTATGCGTTCACCTTGAGTGGCGCAAACGCCATGATGCCGGGAACGCCGTTTGACGGCCCCTTCACCATCACCGCGCGCTATTCCCCTTCAGGCGATGCGCTCGATAAAACCGGTCCGCAAGGTCAAGACAAACGCGCGGCGATTAAACCTGGGCAAAAAGATATAAAAATTGAATTGAAGAAGGAGGTGACTCTGTCGCGGTCGCGTCGACGCGACCGTGCTTACGCCGCGGCTTTGTATTTGTAGGTCGGCTGAAAGAATTCCGCGTTCATTTTCATTTCAGGATGATTGGATGTGGTCACAAACCTGGGTACATATCCAGTCGACTTAAATCCATTGGTCGATGACCACACAAACACCGGCTGAGTTTTATATTCGTCGCCGTCGCGGCCGAGCACTTCCACAACCTCCACCACTCGCCGCTTGCCATCACTCATGCGTTCCATGTGCACCACAAAATTAACGGTGCTGGCGATATCCGTTTTTATCATGGTCAATGGCGCTTGCAAACCGGCGCGCAGAATCATGGCCTCCATGCGGCGCAGAGAATCGTAAGCGGAGTTCGAATGCAAAGTCGTCATACTGCCGTCGTGACCGGTGTTCATCGCGAGCAACATATCCCATGCCTCTTCGCCGCGGCACTCGCCCAGCACAATCCGGTCAGGGCGCATGCGAAGCGCATTGTTAGCCAACTCATGCATCGTGATTCCGGGATCGGCACCCATGGCGGGCTTGGCTTCAAGGCGCACCAGGTTGCGCACTTGCAAGGAGAGTTCGGCGTTATCCTCAATAGTAATAATCCGTTCCCGCGAGGGAATGAAAGAACTCAAAACATTCAGCAAAGTGGTTTTACCGCTGCTGGTTCCACCACTGACCACCAAGTTCTGGCGGCAGCGCACGAGTTGGTAAAGAAACACCACCATCTTGTCGTCGACACTGCCGGCGATGGTGAGGTCCCGGTGATTCAATGCTTGTTTTTTATGTTTGCGCAGGCAGAAGGTGGGGCCATCGACCGACACCGGGGGCACCGCGATGTGAAGGCGTGAACCATCAGGCAAACGTGAATCCAAACACGGGTGGCGCCGGTTGAGTTCGCGGCCCGCCGCCACGGCGATGGATTGAGCGAAACGGGTTAACGCTTCCGCGTTTTCAAAGCCCTTTTCCAATTCAAAGATTTGCCCATTCTTCTCAATGAAGATCACATCCCAACGGTTGACCATGATCTCGTTGACATCGGGATCGGATAAATATGGTTTGAGGGGGCCGGAGTCCTGCTTAAAATCGACAGCGCCCGCGGCGTATTTTTTCTCCTGCATGCATCTAATTTTTCGGCTTAATATTAGAGAGCCAAAAGTCCAGTTGGAGTCTGGTTTTGCCTACTGCTTTTCCACTTCTTCTAATGCCTGATTGCGCTTATTCATATTGGCTGCAGCCTCGTGGGCCCCGTCAATTACAGCCTGAGCTCCGCCCGGCGTGTAGACGCTTAGAACGTTGTTTTGAATCATTCCCTGGACCTTCGCGCCGGCCTGATCATCTTCACCAAAAGCTTTGGCCATTGCAGCCTTTGCGGCTTCGTTTTCGGCGCGGTACTGTTCAAGAGTTTTTGGATTGCCATTTTTGTACATCGTTTGTACGCCATTCACCGTATAGGTGTGGCGCGGATTGAATTCATAAAGTTTGCCGTCTATTTTTACGTATCTGACCTGCTCCGTCGCAGGATCGACTTCCACCACCGGCGGCGGCCCCTTTTTCGCCACCTGCACTTGAAGAGGTTCAATAATAGTCTTCATTGATTCCTTGGCAATTTTTGGATTGGCGAAGTTCAACGCGAAGAATGCCAGGCCGCCTAGAATTGAGATTACCTTCAGGACATTAAATATTTTTCTCATGCTATTTATTCGGCAAATGCGGGGCCCGACTATAGGCGCGTATCAAGACGAGGCGTATTCATCAAGCTACCTGGCCGAAAGTCCGATAAATAGTCATGGGATTAAACGGTACGTTTCTCAAAATCCTCCAGCGGGCCTGTGTTGTGTGCCTTGCGGGTACCATGCTCTTGGGTTGTCTAATCGACGACCCCGCGCCGTGTACCATTCACGACGATGTCTCTCCCGATCCGAAATGCGTTGCCGAAGAACTCCCGGAATTTTTATTTAAATTGGAATATACCACCGCCGACGGAAACATGCCGGCCGGGCGCCTGCCCTATGTGGAGTCCGGAGGCCTGAATATTTCACAATCGGAAACCGAGTGTAAACACGCCTTGCAATATATCTTCAATACGAACCAAAACTATCTCGACGCCGAACTAGGCGAGATTATTTTTTATCGCGGCAATATCTGCGGTCAGGGTTACCGGTTAAAATCCAACTTGGGTGATATCAGAGTCAAACGGACGCGCATGACCGGCGTGAACACCTATGATTATGATTTGGAACTGTACTGCACGGACCGTTAACGTCCGCAACGGGTCACTGGATCAGACTGATATTTTTTACTCGTAAGGCTAAACGTGCCTCAATTTGAGAATTCATCGCGGATTTTCGCGATGGTCTGCGAGATCTTTTTTTCCGAACGGGGCGCGACGAAAATAGTGTCGTCGCCGGCGATGGTGCCCAAGATTCCCTCGGGCTTATTTTGATCGAGCAAGCGGGCCAGCAGTGACGCTGAACCAGGCGTGGTTTTGATCACGATAAGAGATTCGTTGTTATAAATATCAAGCAGCAAACCCTTCATGTCATTCACTGCGGGAGCCGGCATCATCACATCATCGGGCAAACGGTAAACCACGCGCCCGGTGGCATCGCGCGCCTTCACAGCGTTCAGGCGCGAAAGATCGCGCGAGATCGTACTCTGAGTCACCGCAAAGCGCTGAGACTTCAGCTCCTTCACCAAATCTTCCTGCGTTGAAGCTTCGCCTTCCTCAAGAAGCTTGCGAAGGGCGTTCAGACGCTGATTTGGATCGGAAATCGTTTTAGATAACATGTGAATACTCTATCCCTTTTTTGACTATACGAGAGGCCGCCATAAACAATCCAACGAGCAAGGCCTTTTGCGCATGCAATCGATTTTCGGCCTGCTGAAACAAAGCGGAACGCGAATGCTCCACCACTTCACCTGTAATTTCTTGTTCACGCACCATCGGCAAACAATGCAAAGCAATCGCATCAGGCCGAGCCTTATTGAACAAATCCATATTCAATTGAAATTCACCAAACGCCTTCACCCGCTCAGCACTCTCGTTCTCAAAACCCATACTAGCCCAAACATCGGTATAAACCGCATGCACCCCAGCCACAGCATCGGCGGCTTTTTTATAAGGACGAATCTTCGCGCCCCCCATAGCAGCGCGCGAAAGCGCGCGGTCCAATATCGAAGCATCCGGTTGATAACCACCAGGACAAGCATAATGAACATCCACACCTAAAAAAGGCGCCAGCAACAAAAGCGAATGTAAAACATTATTCCCATCACCAATGTAAGCCAGTTTTAAACCCTTCAAAGTTCCAAACCGTTGATACAGAGTCAGCAAATCAGCCAGAGCCTGGCACGGATGATGATCGTTCGACAACCCATTCACAATCGGAATGGTAGCCTTAGAGGCCATGCGCTCCAAAACAGAATGAGCAAAAGTACGAACCATCACACCATGAACCATACCCTGCAAAACCCGGATGCTATCCTCAGGCTCCTCAGTTTTCTGCTGTGAACTCAAAAGCTCCATCACACTGCCACCGAGCTCAGTCACACCAACGGTGAAACTGACCCGAGTGCGCAGCGAAGGCTTTTCAAAAATCAAAGCCACAGTTTTACCTTTAAGCGGAGACGAGGACTTCTGCTGTCCCCGCGACTTACGCATGTGTTCAGCACCTTTAAGCAAAGCCATCAACTCGCCCTGCGAAAGCTCCTCACCGGTCAAAAAGTGCATGGATTCAAACTGCAACATAGCTGGGTCGGGCCGCACAGCGGGCCGCCTCCGATACCACTTCCACAACAGGAGCGGTCAACAAGCAATGAGTCCCAAGCTGTCCAAACGGAACATCTTCAGCCGCATTCTGCGCGTTCATCACCCGCACAATGCCCACGCCATTTTTCAAAGCATGAATCACAGCTAAAGTTTTGGTCATCATTCCGCCGGTCACCATCTTGGCTTCAATCAAATTGCCAAGACCATCGGTGTCCACCGTGCGGATCACTTGTCCCTCTTCGTCGAGAATTCCGGGTTGATCGGTCAGGAACAACAATTGATCTACACCAAGCGCGACGGCCAAATGCGAAGCCGACCAATCGGCGTTAATATTAAAGCACTCGCCGCCGGCGCCTACGCCGAGGGGCGCGATCACCGGCAGCGGTTTCGTGGGCAAATTCAAAATTTCGCCGATCCAATCAGCATTGACCTTATCAATCCGGCCGACCAGTCCCAACTCAGGGGAGGCGACGGTGCATTGCAAAGTCTGATGGTCCACCCCGGAAAATCCAAGTGCGGGAATGCCATTGACGCCAAAGTGCTTCACCAAAGAACGATTCACCACTCCACACAGAGTGCTCTCAATGGATTTCATCATCAGCGGCGTGGTCACGCGCTGGCCATTGATAAATGACCACTCAATGCCACGGGCTTGCAGTTCATTATTAATTGCCGGGCCTCCGCCGTGAACCAAGATCACATCAAAACCTTCGCTGCGGAAGGCGAGAATGGCCGCGGTCGTCGCTCCGAGCGCCGTGCTTTCCGTCAAAGCGGCGCCGCCTAATTTAATTAAAACTCTAGGCTTCTTCATGTGTACTCCGTATTGATGTCGACATATTTTTTGGACAGGTCACAGCCCCAGGCCGTGGCGGATTCCGTCCCTGACTTCAAGTCGATTTCAATTTGCACTTTGTTGGTCTTTAATAAATTCCTCGTCTTCTCCCGGTCAAAATCCACCGGCTGTCCGTCACGGAACAAGGTCACGCCTTGCAACTTCAGCACAAGTTTATCCAAAGACGCCGCGGGAACTTGATCGGCGCCGAGCCTTGAGAGAATCCGGCCCCAGTTGGGATCTTCGCCGTGAATGGCGCATTTCACCAAGGGTGAAAGCACCACTCCCCGCGCCGCTCTCCGCGCCATTTCTAAAGTTAAAGCGCCTTTTAATTCCACTTCGACTAATTTAGTGGCGCCTTCACCGTCGGCGGCGATGGCTTTAGCTAAAAATTGCGAAATCTCCACGACAGCTTTTTTAAATTTCACCAGATCGTCGTCGGTGGTGATCTCAACGCCCGTTAAACCGCTGGCCAACAAATAGTTGGAATCGTTAGTGGAGCAATCTCCATCCACCGAAATCATATTAAAGCTGACGTTGGTGGAATCCACGAGCAACGACTGCGCCTGGACGGGAGTTAAAGCCGCATCGGTTAAAATATAGCCGAGCATGGTGGCCATCATGGGATGGATCATGCCGGAGCCTTTGCAAATTCCGGTGATCCTAACTTTGCCGCCGCTTAATTTCACAGTGGTGGTCACCGACTTCGGAACCAAATCCGTAGTCAGGATTGCCAACGCGAAACCTTCCGCCACATCGCTGGCCCGGTCGATCAATTCCGGCACCGAGGCGCAAATCTTTTCAGACTCAACTTGCACGCCGATCTTACCGGTGCTTGCGACCAGCACCTGATCCCGCTTTACTCCCAAATGTTGCGCAACGGCCGCCGCCATTTGCAAATTCCGCTCGACACCTTCAGCACCGGTGGCGGCATTGGCTTGGCCAGAGTTAGTTAAAATGGCGCGAATGTTCGCAGCCGGCAACAGCGACTGGCAATAACGAACGGGAGCGCCCTTAGCTTCATTAATAGTAAACACACCAGCGGCCACTAAATCCGTTTCGGAATAAATCAATCCCACGTCGGGCCGGTAGCGTCTGACGCCGCAGTTAACGCCGCTGGCGAAAAAACCCAAAGGCAATAGAGTGTGATGGAGTCCGGGTCCAGGTGACATCTTTTTTAAGCCTCTTTCAGTAAAGAAGAAGTTAAAGGAAGATCGAGTAACCGGTTGAGGTTCTCGACTGCTTGAGAAGCCGCGCCTTTCATTAAATTGTC
>JANMVK010000649.1:0-3432 GCA_031392725.1 Pseudobdellovibrionaceae bacterium | reverse complement strand
GCTTCCTTAAACTGCGGCTTGGGTCCCGGATAGCGGAAGTCGGCTTCCTGCACCGAATGCATGGACTCATCCTGCTCCTGAATGGCTTTGTTAAAAAAGAAACTGATTAAGGTGGTCCCGTGATGCTGTAAAATGCCATCGATGATGGCCGGGCCCAATTTATGCCGGTAGCCCATCTCCGCGCCGTCTTTCACATGCGCGATCAGCACCGTTTTACTCATATTGGGCGAAATATGATCGTGCGGGTTCAAACCCTGGCGTTGATTCTCGATAAAATACTGCGCGTGTTCCATTTTTCCGATGTCGTGATAATACGCCATCACCTTGGCCAGCAGCGGATTGGCGCCGATCTCCTCGGCCGCGGCCTCGCACATGCTGCCCACCACCAGCGAATGGTGATACGTGCCGGGAGCCTTCACAATCATGTCTTTCATTAACGGATGATTTAAGCTCGATAGCTCGAGCAATTTCACATCAGTGGTGTAGTTGAAAATGGTTTCAAACAGCGGAATTAAAGACAAGGTGACCAGCGCCGAGAACATCCCGCCGACAAAGCCGAGCGGCACGTTCCACGCGAGATTGACCCACAACGGTTTATCGCCGGGCGGCTGGAGAAAGGTCACGGCCGCGAGAACCGAGGCGTTGATCAATCCCGTGCGCACGCCGGCCCAGTAAATATCATTGCGCTTGGTGCACGAATGCACTCCGCGGGCCGCCGCGATTCCGCCGATGGCCGCCACCAGCATGTACACAAACGTGTAACTAGCATCGACCATCAACGCCAAGGTTATGGCGAGAAAAATAGTAAACAGCCACACGATCTCACCGGCCGAGATCATTAAGCCCACCAGCATGGGGCCGGCCGCGATGGGAGCGGCGTAAAGCAAAGAATTAGCGGGAATGATCGTGCTCTTGGAAAAAGTGGCGTCGGTGATGAACATATAAACCTTGGTCATCAACACCACGAGCAACACCACGGAACCCATGGCGTAGATGTCCTTCAGTGATACATTAAGCCGGTAGTTGGCCGTCCGCCGCAGGTAAGAGAAAAATGTCGTGACCAGAATCATAAACAGGAACGCCACCACGATGGAAATAAAATCCGTGCGCTTGGAGCTGCGCAGAGCATTCAACTCGTGAACCAACGCGATCTGCAGCGGCTGGATCACCGAACCCGCCGAGACGATAGTTTGATTTTTCTGAATGGAAATTTGCACCGGCAACACCGAGTCCTTGGCTTTCTGGCGGCGGGTCAGCGTCTCCTGGCGGTTGTACACCAAGTTCGGCACAATCAGCAGGTGCGCGGTTTCGAGCGCGACTTTGCGGTCCTTTTTTTCCAGCCGCTCAATGCCAGCGACACCCTCTAAATCAAAATCCGACAGGCGCTTGATGTCGTAAACCTCATCCCTGCGCAAGGTGTACTCGCCGCCACCTTCCTTCGACACCACCCGCACCAGCAAAGGCGAGTCCCCGCCTTTGAACAGAGCCGATTGGCCGTCCATAATCCGGCGCGAAGACCACTTCACTAACGCTCGGATCAAAATATTCTCGTAAGGCGCGGAGAATTTATTTTCCGTCAGCCACTCAAACATCCGGTCGGGAATTTCCACGCCCAGTTCTTTTTCAAAATTCGGCTTGAACTGAGTGAAATCCTTCACCTGTTGCTCGCGGTGGGCGGCGTTGCCGTGCCAGCGGATCGAGCGGATTTCTTTGCGCATGGTGCGGAAACTTTTATACACGCGGTTGATCAGCGGCTCAAAAGTGTTGCCGTCATAATCAAAAATCGGCGGAATGGCGGCCTCCGCGGATTGGCGTTTTTCCTCAGTGGCGATGTCGTCATTCATGCTGAAGGAGATCGGCGATTTGATCTCACTGCTGGCGACGTCACCCAAAGACACTTGATGGTTAACGTCCACATCCCAGAAAATCAAAAAGCTCAACAGCAAACAGAACAGAAAAATCGAAGCCCAGGCGCGGATGCCCAGTTTCTCATCCAGGTAGTTAAAAAAGCGCGCGAAAAAGTTATGGGCAAAGCCGAGCTCACGCACGAAATCCAAAAAGCGGCGCGACGGATCCATATACTTGGCCCGCCAATGCACCTCATCGCTTGAGATTTTCCGGCCCCATTTTTTGCGCTTATCCACTGATGCTGCCCATCCACTCTAATTTTCGGCTAAAAGTGGTCAATATTATCACAAATTCATGCTATAGCTTGCCCTATTCTAGACGAGCGAAAGGACTTGGCCCCATGCCCAAAGCCCCCGATAATCTGAGGGAATTTTCCGCCTTGCTAAAGGTCGTGGAGTTTCTACGCGGCCCCGACGGCTGCCCGTGGGATAAAGAGCAGACCCACCAAAGTCTAACTAGATTCGCCATCGAAGAAGCCCACGAATTAAGTGATGCCATCGACGGCGGTGACGCCCGCGAGATCCGCGAAGAGCTGGGCGATCTCTTGTTGCAGGTAGTTTTGAACTCGGAAATCGCCCGCCAGGATAAAACTTTCGATATTCATGATGTGATCGCCACTCTAAATGAAAAAATGATCCGCCGTCATCCCCACGTGTTCGGCGATGTGAAGGTAAAAGATTCCGGGGAAGTTTTAGCAAACTGGACGCAAATCAAAGCGCAGGAAAAAGGTACGAAGGAATTCGCATTCGATATTCCCGCGGCCCTCCCGTCTTTAATCCGCTCGCAAAAAATCGGCGAGAAGACCGAGAAGATCGGTTTCGATTGGGACTCCGTCGCCGCCGTATGGGAAAAAGTGCATGAGGAAGTTGGAGAGTTGGAAGTTGAACTCAAGGCTCTTTCCGATGCCGAATCGGCGGCAGATTCCAAAGCCACTCTTCAACGCGTGGAAAATGAAATTGGGGATGCTTTTTTCTCGTTGGCGCAATTAGCTCGTCACTTAGACTTGGACGCCGAACAGTGCTCCCGCAAGGCGAATCAGAGATTCGAATCCCGCTTCGCTAAGATGCGCGAGATGGTGAAGGCTGATGGAAAACAATGGGAGGCGCTTTCCGCACCTGACAAAGAGTCATACTGGCAAAAAGCTAAGGCTGCTCTGAGGTAACGTTCTTTCAGAATCTGAAAATTACCCGCGGCGCCCCTTGTACAGTGCGGCATTGGAAAACCTAAAGCTGCAGGAATCAGTTCAAGAAGACAAAGTTACCCACACTTGGGCTCCAAAGGGCCCCGCGTGGATAACTTCGTCTTCAGACCTTTGAAATGAAATCAAAAATTATCGTTCATTCGCTCGCGAAATGAACATCCTGACTGATCCAACATTTAGCCGCGTGGATAACTTTTGCCAGTCCATGGGTTTAAAACAGAAAAAACAACGCTCTGAAATCTAAAGTTATCCACGCCGGGACCCAAATGCCCAGGGGTTCTTTTCGCTAGCGAAATGAACGGTAACTTTTGATTTCTTCATGA
>JANMVK010000626.1:0-3237 GCA_031392725.1 Pseudobdellovibrionaceae bacterium | reverse complement strand
GTTCGGATACCTATGTCTACGGGGATACCAACGGAGACAAAAAGGCCGACTTCGCCATCCATCTGGATGACGCGGTCACACTGTCAAAGGACTATTTAACTTTCATGGCGGTCGCGTAGTCGATGGACTTGACCGCGTCTTCCAAAGTTCCGCTGCCGTCGTCGCTTAAGAAGCGCACCGGCAGAATTTTTACGTTCCATGCCACGCCCGTGACACCCGAGCCGTTATTGCCCATGGCGCCGATGGTGCCGCTCACATGGGTGCCGTGACCGTAAACGTCCATGGGGTCGCCGTCTTTTTTAGCGAAGTCACAGCCATGAACATCGTCGACACAACCGTTGGTGTCGTCATCCACGCCCGCCACGCCGTTGAGCTCCGCTTCGTTGGTGAAAATATTGTCGATGAGATCCGGATGACTCCAGTTTACGCCCGTGTCGATCACGGCGACGAGAACATCGCGAGATCCTGTTTCAATTTGCCAGGCGCGGGTGGCATCAATATCCACTCCGGCTTTGCCTTGCATCGGGCCCATGTCTCCATCGGTCATCTGACCGTTGTTGACCATGCCCCATAAGTTACCGAGTTCGGTGTCGTTGGGAAGAACTGTAGAGCCGCCCAAAACTCTATATATATAGTTGGGTTCGGCGAAAGCGATTTGCGGATTGCTGTTCATCGTCCGCAGCGCTGAATCCTGCAGTTCAATGATGGGTCTTTTCACGAGGAACAATCGTTCCTTGGCGTTGATTGGACGCCCAGATGCTACCGCTGCGTTTTTGAATTTAACTACGTATTCTCCGGGCACGGCCGGAAAGGTTTTCGCGAAAGCGGGAGCCGCGATTAACGTAAGGGTGGCTAACACCCCAATGAATCTTCCGTGAGTCATAAGGTCCTCCTGTACTAGCCGTCGTAGCTAGTTCCAAAATGGTACCAAGTGACTGAAGTGCGTCTATCTATTTTGCGATGAGGCCCAAAATTGTAGGATCAAACGAGAGTTGCGTCGAACAATCTGTCACAGACTCCGATTTTTTGGGCGCGGCGGCGGATAAATGAGAAGTGTTTATTGGTTTGGGAATTTCGGCCTTGGCGACAAGATGGCGGAAAAAAGCTTTCTGCGTTTCCAAAGGCGCGTCTTTATTGAATCCCAGCTCCTTTAAGATATCGCCCGCTTTACGCATCGTGTACTCCCGGTAATCGTTTTAACCACACCTACTAATGAGGTCTCTTCGGCTAATTCGGGTCGTCTCTGTTGGAATTCACCTGGTGTGGGCCCGGATCAGGCCTTGGGATTAGGACCTATGTCGCGGTCCGTCCTGGTTAGGACATGCCTAAAATCTAGACTAAAGTAGGGGTTTGCTCACATTTTAGGCCCAAAAATGTGGATAATCCTGTGGGTTGATGTTCATAACTCGCTATGGGTGGTTAGGTCTAAGGTCTAGATCCCTACCCATAGCGTACGTGGCGAATAATTAAGCAGGATTTTCTGGAGGAACCTTACAGCGCGGCTTGTTTGGCGGTGGTGTTAAACCATCCGGAAACGTCGACCTTGTGGTTCAGGTACCCAAGGCTCAACAACAGCGTTTGATAGTCCGCCATCTGCTTTTGGATAATGACCGTCTCAGCAGGATCGTCAAAGCTCTCAACCGAAAGTTTACCCAAGAAGGCCGCGGCGCGCTCCACTTGCGCGGGATCCGTTTTCCAACCCTTCCAAGTGTCGCCTTGGCGGTAATTAAAAAACCCAGTGGCGGCTTTCAGTACCGACGAGGGATTTTTATTAATGAACTCCATCGTTGCCAACACAGTGGCGCGGACGTTCTCAATCACTTTCGGATTGGCTTTAGCGTAAGCCTGGCTAGTGAAAAGAATGGCGTTGGGCGTGCGGGGCAAAACATATTTGGAAATGATATTTTGTTCGAGAACTCTCACTTTGCCACTGGCCAGCATCATCGGCATCGTCGGCACGTAAGTCACTGCGGCATCAATTTCACCTTTGGCCAAACCTTCCGACGCCAGATTGGACGCCATGCCAAAACGCAACGTTACGTCTTCCATTTTCAAATCATTTTTCTTCAACATTTGATAAAGCGCGATGTGGGTCGGGACCTGGCCAATGCGGATCACTTTACCTTTAAGGTCTTTTACAGTTTTAATCGGCGAATCGTTCTTAACGACAATGTGCGTGTCATAATCTGTGCCGTAGGCCGTCATATAAAGCGGCTTGATCAGGGTAATATCGGTTTTTTGCGTGGCCAGCAAGCCAACGACCGGGCTGACCGCGATATCGCAATCTTTCTTTTTGCCAAGGAGCAGCTCGCTCAATTCCCAATCTTCATTGCTGAAGGGCATAATCGGTCCGGCGTCAGAGAAGGCAAACTCCCGGTCCGCGTCCTTCAAGGCATTTTGATTGCGCACCAATTCAATTTTGACATCGACGCCATGCTGTTTGAACAGGCCGTTGTCGCGTGCGACCAGCAAGGCCATATTCAGCAAGTCCTCATGCCCGCGCGGCATGCAAAGGCGAACCGTTTTAGCAGAGCTGTATTGCGAACCCAGAATAAGAACCACAGTGGCGATGGAAGTGAAAACATATTTCATGCGCTATTACCTCGTTGAAAAATTACTGTACCCAAAAACGATAAATTTTGTGCGGGCATCCGTCTATATTTTAATTTTGACAGCCGAGATTCCAGGTCGCCTAATAGGCGGATGCGTCTAAATCAGTCGGGGGATGCGTTAACACTCGCCATGCTCGCGTCCGTGTTTGTTGCCGGAAGCGTTATGGTCATGATTGCGGTTCTATCAAATCTGGATGCCAAAGGCCGCCGTATGCGTATGCAAAACGAAATCGACGGCGTTGCTCTTTCTATTAAGCAACTTCTCGCCAATCGTGATGTTTGCACACGGGCTTTTAGAGATGTGGCCGGGACCGTCAAGTTGTTCCCCGTGCCGGCCCCCCCTGTCCCTCCAGGTCCTTATCCAGTCGTGGCGCCGTTTCCGATTGAGCGGATTTATAGCAATGATGCGACATTTCCTTATTGTGTTGCGGGCACCGCGGGCTGCGTTTCAGATCCCTTTTTAGCCATCCGGGACATCAACTTCAGCTTCACCAACAACCCGGACACCAACCGCTACATTCCATACAAAAGTATGCCGGGCGGCGCGTACTCCTTGATCACAGGGAATATAACTATTGATTTTCTTCCTTCATCCAACCCGTTCGGAGGGCACATAAAGGCCCGC
>JANMVK010000549.1:0-2508 GCA_031392725.1 Pseudobdellovibrionaceae bacterium | reverse complement strand
ACTGGAGTTAACGCCACCACATTGGACGTATTCAAGCCGCCTTTAAGCAGAGCGGTCTCGCCGACATATTCACCTGACGAAATCATGCCGAGAGTGACTTTTTCGCCGTTAGCGGATGTGCGGTAAACTTCGAGCTGGCCTTCTTTAACGATGAAAAGCGCTTCGCAATTGGTCTTTTCTTTGATTAAAAAATCGCCCGGTTCTAATTTAATGTCCATAATACTAAATCGGAATCCACGGAGGATTTTTAGAGGTCAGTTTTTCTGGACTGGAGCGCGCGCGGAGCAGCCGATTCTGACCGTTTCCTGCACATAAATCCCCAGCGTCGCAACCGAAACCCAGGCGTCGCCCGAGTCCATTCCAAAGTCCAGGGTTTCAACGCGACCTTGCGGGCACATTTCGTTCTCAGGCGGCAAGCGGCGGCCTCCGGGAATAAAGGTCCAGAGCCAAAAATCGACGGTGTAGTCGCGCGTAGGCGGCACCGTCAATGTCTCTTCCCGAGTCACCGTGGTGTGGGAGCAAGCGCAGACAAATATTGAACTCAAAACTAAAATTAATTTTATCATTTCAATCTCCACACCAAACGCGAATGGTGCTGGGGACGTAAATTCCTAAACTAAAAAAAGTTAAAAAGGCATCGGCGAAGGTTTTCACTCGGGCCAGCCCAAAGGGTTTTTGGTCCATGCACACCTTGCTAAGTGAAACTGTGGTGTCCCCGGCAAAACCCCACCAGTAAGAATCCATGTAATCGGTGTACGACGGCTTTTGCGCCGGATTCCATTTCGGATCCAGGGCCACTTTGGTGGACATGCATCCGTTCAAAATTAACAACACTGTGAATAGGGCGGTTATGTGCTTCACAGCGATGCCGCTCCCGCTGCGCCGGCCTTGGTCAGTTGCTGAATCATGTCTTGATCCTGATTTTTGGTAGCCAAAGCGAGCGGCGTTTGCCCAATTTGGTTTTGCGCGTTGACCGGAGCTTTGTTGGCAATCAGCCATTTCACCAGGTCCATATCTTTGACCAACACCGCGTGATGCAAAGGCGTGTTGCCCTGGGAATCGCCTTGCGCGAAGGGCGCTCCGCTCTCGATTAATTTTTTAACAAAGGCTGTTTGCCTGTAGCCTATGGCCACCACCACCAGGCTGTCGCCGTCGCGGTCCAATTGGTCCAGCGTGGGATTTTGATCGAGCATAAATTCAAAAATCACGGCGTCGGTGCGGGGAATGGTGAAATGCATGGCGGTCCAGCCATTGGGATCGGCGGTGTAAACGGAAGCGCCGGCTTTGATCAGGCTCTTAATCGTGTCAATCGAGGCGAAGCGCACGGCGAGCATCAGCGGGGTTAGATCAAACGAGTCCTTTTGTTCCAGCGCCACGCCTTTTTTTGCGAGCAACGTCACCGAACCCGGCGAGCTTCCCAGGGCGGCAAAATGAAGCGCGCTGGAACCTTGAACGTCATTGAGTTTGGGATCGGCGCCCGCGATCAGCAATTGCTCCACCATTTTCACTTGGTTTTTGCGGGCAGCAGCCATTAGCGGTGTTATGCCGGCCTCACTGGCCTCATTCGCGCTAAAGCCATTGGCTAGCAAGTGTTTCACTTCATCGGCGTTGCCGGAGGCGGCCGCGCGGATCAGCGCAGTGGATTTCTGCGTTTCAAAATCGCGTGGGGACGCGTGCTCGGGCGGCTTCTCTGAGATCTTTTTTATAGTGGAGCAACTGGCCAGACCGGCTATAAGCAAAATGGCGGTGAAAATCCGGATTTGGTGTTGAAGACCACGCATAAGAGGTGGTCTATTCTGTGCCCATGTCTAGGGCAAGAACTAAATGAATTGGTCTATATGAGTTGGCCACAGCTGAAACCTTTTGAAGGATTAATGCGCTTGAAGAACGGCGCCGCCGCCCTGGACGTGCGCAGCCCTGGAGAATTTCTTCAGGGACATATTCCCGGCTTTATCAACATCGCTATTTTGAACGATAAACACCGCCATCAGGTTGGATTGACTTACAAAACTCGGGGCAACGAGAAGGCCGTGGAGTTGGGCCACCAACTGGTGGATCCTTTGCGCTCGGACTTGGTCAATTCTTGGCGCCAATCTTTAAACGGAAAACCGGGCCTGGTGACATGCTGGCGCGGCGGATTGCGCTCTAAGATCGCGGCGCAATGGATGGCGGAAGCCAACATCACCGATGGCGCGCGGTCGGAAGGCGGCTACAAAGCCTTACGCCAATTGCTGATGGAAGAAATTGAAAAACCGCGCGAATGGGTGGTGCTCGGCGGCCTAACAGGCTCGGGCAAAACCGAAGTGCTGAGACAACTTCCCGCGCCGGGCGTGCTGGATCTTGAAGGTTTGGCAAAACATCGTGGTTCCGCGTTTGGCCGCTACATGGGAGAGGCGCAGCCAGCTCAGCAGACCTTTGAAAATGGCATCGGTTTGCGCCTGTTCGACAATGACGGTGTGTTAGTGGTTGAAAATGAGAGTTCGTTGGTTGGCGATCGATCGGTGCCTC
>JANMVK010000507.1:0-1246 GCA_031392725.1 Pseudobdellovibrionaceae bacterium | reverse complement strand
GTTCGGCAAATATGTGGCGGCGTTCAGAGTGGCCGACCAAGCAAAATTGCGCGCCCAAGTCTTTCATCATCTGCGCGGAGTTTTCGCCGGTGAAGGCGCCGGTCGCGGCAGTGTAGCAATTCTGCCCGCCCCAGTTTAAAGGTGAACTCTTGGCGGCCTCGCTCAAAGAATAAGCGGACAAGGCCGTGGGAAACAGGACGATTTTACTTAATTCTTCAGCGTTGGCCGTTTCCCGCAACTGTTTAACGTAGGTTGCGGCTTCAGCCGGCGTCTTATTCATTTTCCAATTACCGGCGCAAATAAAATCCATTATTCCTCCGTAATTTCCCCAGTGGATTCGATAATCATCTCGTTCTTCTCCGAGCGCTTGCGCAAGCGAAGTGCTTCCACGCCGGGAAGCTTGTCCCCTTGCAGGAACTCGAGGCTCGCGCCCCCGCCGGTGGAAATATGCGTGAATTTTTCTGCCAGACCTGAAAGATGGGCGGCCGCCGCGGAATCGCCGCCACCGACCACGCTCACAGCGGAGCTTTCAGTGATGGCGCGCGCGACCGCGAAGGTTCCTTCAGCATACTCAGGTGTTTCAAATACGCCCATGGGGCCGTTCCAAAAAATTGTTTTAGCTTTCGCGATTTCCAATGCAAACAGCGCCTGGGATTTGGGTCCGATATCAATTCCCATCCAATCGGCGGGAATGCTCGCGCCGTCGGTGATTTTGAGCGAATCGGTTTCTTTAAAACCGCTGACGATTTTGTGATCCAAGGGCAGCAGGATTTTTTTATTGCGCGATTTCGCGCGCGCCAAAAGATCGAATGCAAATTTCACTTTGTCTTTTTCCACCAGGCTTTTGCCGGTGTTGATATTTTGCGCGGCTAAAAATGTGTAAGCCATGGCGCCGCCGACAATCATGGTGTCCACGCGGTCAAGCAAAGCTTCAATCACTTCAATTTTGTCGCTGACCTTGGCACCGCCCATAATCGTCAGAAACGGCTTGTCCGGATGCAGGCGGACAGTGTCCAGCATTTCAATTTCTTTTTTCATTAAAAAGCCGATGCCCTTGT
The DNA here is from genome assembly GCA_031392725.1 of Pseudobdellovibrionaceae bacterium. Lineage (GTDB taxonomy): Bacteria > Bdellovibrionota > Bdellovibrionia > Bdellovibrionales > UBA1609 > JALHOQ01. The sequence continues at coordinate 188 of JANMVK010000507.1, read as the reverse complement.
TGCTCATCAGCTCCGGCATGGCCACGATGCTGGCGTGGGCGCGGTGAGAAGCGCCGAAGGCGTCATTGATGTAAATTTCGCAGAACGAGGCCAACACACTAGCGAATTCCCGGTCGTTTTTTTTATAGGCCGGATCAAAGAGCAACTTGTACAGCAAAAAAAAAAGCGACGGCGGTAAAACCCCCAGC
>JANMVK010000441.1:0-5367 GCA_031392725.1 Pseudobdellovibrionaceae bacterium | reverse complement strand
GGTGCGGCAAGAGACCGAACGTACTGACCCTGTTCATAGAGCGCGTGGGCCTGCTTCATGAGCAATTCGATTTCATCAGGCGTCTCTCCCAACAGGAGGCGACTATCAATGGCACTGACTTGCAGAGTCCTCGTCCAGAATCGATTCTCAACCTGAGCGATCTCGTCTTCCACAGAACGGCGGCGCGATTCACGCTCCTTCGTGATGCGGGCAACTGTGCGCGACCCTTCTTCTTGCAGCTGGCGAAGGGCCACTTCCAATTCATTAGGCTCCCAGGGCCAACGGATGAGATCCTCATCGGCCTGAGCACGAGCTTTTAGAGTCATCCACTGGTGTGAGAACTGAGTGACCTTTTGATGGTCTTTTGTGAGTGCGTCGTAGATGGTCATATTCATTCCTTCCGCTAAATAGCTTTCTCAATTGCATTGCAAATTCACGCCCACCTGAACTCGCGCGGGAACGACTTTTTTCAGACCTCTGAGGTGCGCGTTTTTGCCCCACAAGGGGACAAAAAGGTCTTGTGTGGCGCTGCCGGACGCGCTTAAAATATCACATGCCTGTGCTACATGTTCGAGCTCTGCCGCAAGTGGACCCTTCGCTAGTCAAGCCGGCGCTCAAAAAAACCTGCCTCGCCATTGCCGACATTTGCCGGTGTCCGCCCGATCAAGTGTGGGCGACGTGGGAGGAAATCCGACCGGGTTGGTATGTTGAAGGCACCAAGAGCGGAACCAGGCAGACTTTGCTCACGCATCCTCCGATTTGCCAATTGATCGGCTTCGAGGGAAAAACCTCGGTGGAGATAGAAGAGATTTTGCTGGTGGCTTCAAAAACCCTAAGCGCGGCGCTCAATATCGGCGACAACATCTACATGACTTATCTCGAGTGCAAAACCGGACAAGTGATCGCCGGCAACGGCATCGTTAGAAAATAAACCGGCGCGAGGTGTTCATGGGTTTCCGTTTCTTTGATTCAACGGATCCGCCGCGCCCGCCGTCATTACATCGACAAAATTTTCAGTGAGAAGATCTTTAGCCGTGCAAAATCCATGAGGTGAGGCGGGGCAGGCCGCGAGCTGTGTCCTGAAACCTCCCAACGTCAAGTCGGCCCAGGCCTTTTCTTGTGGCGTGAATTGCGCGAATAAATTATTTAAATATATTTTTTCCAGGCGGAATGCTTGATCCAAGCGCGAAGTGTTGAGCGCGAGCGCCTCTTTTCCCGCTGGATCACACTGCGGAGTGGTGACGCCATTGGGAAAACACAGATCCTGCGCCTGGCGCACAAGTGTTTCACGCCATCGCCAGTTGTGGGAAAATGCCTCGGCCCGAACATCAAATTCGGTTGCGGCGCCGGCCGGTGGGACGCCCCAGCGGGTGAGGATGGACTGCGTGGGATCACTATTCAACTTAGCCACCGCGCCACGGGAAAATAAATCCCAATAGGTCAGCGCCGATCCGCCGATGACCGGAGAGGAATTTTTCTGCATCAGATCGAGCCGCAACCAATCGCCGGCCGGCAGCCGCGCAATAAGGGATGACACTAGATTGGCCAATTCTCCGAGGCGGTGATCGCGCTGCGGTGTTGAGTATTTATCATCTTCCGGACTTTTTGGCGCGCACGGCACCAGTGCGCAAATAAAAAATCCGCGCTCGACCACAACCAGCCGGCTGTTGATGTCTTTCACCAACTGCGCCGCGGTGGTGATGATTTGCTCATGCTCGGAATCCCATAGTTCCATGCGCTCATTGAATTTCGTTGAATAGTTGTAGTCGCCCCAGGCGTACTGCTCTTTGTTAAAGCCGGGCATTTGATCGGCCGCGCGCAGGCTCCACACGCCCGCCGTATTTTCCGGCCAGCGGAACCGCATAAAGCCGCCTTCAGTCTCCGGCACCCAGTAGGGAATGGTGTAATCGGGGTACATATCGGTGGAGGACGGCTCGTTGCCGGCAATAAACTCCAGCTGCGGGCTGCCGACTTTCAGCAACGTCCGCGTGTGGCCCGAATCCAAATATAATGTGAGATAAATCGCACCGGGCACCAAATAGTTGGGCGTGATTTCCACCGGGTAGAGATCTTTGAGAATGGAATGCGTGTAAACATTGTTGAGCAAGTAGCGCACGCCGGCCTTGAAGCGTTCGTCCTTGCGCCAATCGGCGTCGACCGGGAGCAAATCCCATTCATTGGTGCTTTCCCACGAGCCGAACAGGCGGCCCGATCCCGCGAGCGTTTGTCCCGCGGGAAGCCCTTGCTCGCGCGCGAAAATCCAGCGTAACGCGATGGCGGCGTCGGCGCAATCCACTGAGAGATTAGTGCCATGGAAAAAACTTTCGCGGACATTGGCCGCCACCCATGAGCTGTAGGCGGCCTCATCGGCCTCAGTCCAAGTGTTGCGCGTCAGCGGCCACAGCGGATTGGTGTTGGGCGTGAGAACACTCGGCGTGATTCGCAAATCCGCGCGCCTTTGCAAGCGCGAGTGGTCGGGAGTGCCGTCGTCGCGGATCGGAATGTCGATTTCCATTCCCGGCAAATGCACGCGCCGCCACTGGGGTTCATTTTGTCCAAAGCTTGCGAATGAAATAAGGATGAGCGCGATGATTTTCATCAGATCACTATACAGTCGGCGGCGGCGGTTGTGACGGCGACAAAAGTCTAGAAGCGGAAGTAAATAAACGAGGAGATATTGTCGTTGGCCCTGAACGCGATGGAAATAATAATGACGGCGCCGGCCAACGCGCCCGCGGCGCAGGACGCCGGAATTGGATGAGTCAGAAGTATTTTGGAAACCCGATTGCGCAAAAATTCAGCAAAGATGTACTCGCGCTTTTGCAAATCGTAGTACATCATGCCGTCGAGCCCGAAGGCGAGGGCGACGCGCCAAAACACTCCCCCCGCGAAGGGAATAAAGGAGGCCGTATTGGAATTGGCGCCGAACACGCCCTGTAAATAAATCCAGATGTCAGGAATGGTCTGACTGCGGAACATCACGGCCATCACCATAATGGGAACGAACATGATCGCGAAGCCGGCCGGTTTGCGCCAGGCGCGCGGAACGTTTTCCACCAGGCCCCAGTAATGGCTCCAGTATTCGACAAACTTCGCCAGGCACAAGGCCACACCCCACAGTAAAAAATTGTACGAAGCTCCATGCCACAGGGCGATCAGTATCAAGGTGACGTACATTCCCAAAGTATGGCGGAACACCAAGTTCCAGCCCTTAGGAAAAATCCGCATCAAAGGTTTGTAAACATAGTCGCGCATCCAGTTTCCCAGAGTGGCGTGCCAGCGCTGACCCCACTCGGTCGGCGAGCAGGCATACAGCACAGAATAAAAATTTTGCGGCAATCGCACTCCCAGCAACAGCGCGCAGCCGCGGCCCATATCGGTGTAACCGGAAAAGTCGCCCCAAATTTGCAGGTAAAAGGCCACCGCGCCGAGCATCAAGGTGGGCCGGTCGAGGCGCGACGGCTCAGAGAAAACGCCGTCCGCGAACATCGCTAAAAAATCGGCGATGATCAATTTCTTAACCAGGCCCGTGCAGATTAAAAATATACCCTCCATGGCCTCTGAACCCTTGGGATCGGGCAAAGTGCGCAGGTAGGTGAACATATCGCGCGCGCGAACGATGGGACCGGAAATCAGCTGGGGAAAAAACGATTTGAACAGCAGGAACTCGCGGAATGTCATAAGCTTAGTGGTGTTGCGGGAATAGTCGATTAAGTATCCGATGCCCTGTAGAGTGAAAAAACTAATTCCCAGAGGCAGCGGCAATTGCAAGCGGCTGCCGAACTGATGGCTGATCCACGGCAGGTATTTCCACACAAACAGATGCAGCGCCAGAACGGCGACGCCGGGATAGACAAATAGCCGGCGTTTTTCCGGATACCGGTGCGCGAGATACACCGACCAGTACGAAACCACAATGACGATCATAAAAATGAAAAAGTCAAAAACCCCGGCCCAGGCATAAAAAATAAAACTGGATGAGATTAAAATGAGTGAACGCAGCTGATAACTAGACGTCCAGAGATAGAGGGCTAGGGTGGCCACAAAGAGAATAAAAAATTCCAATTGCGTGTAGACCACTTTTAACCTCGCTTGATCAAAATTATCGCCACCCCGGTATTAAAACGCAATGGCCCCGTTGACACACTGGGGCGATTTGTTAGGATTTAACTCATGGACTTCAAAGCTCTAGTCGCTGTGGTGTGTGTAGGTGTGAGCGGCTATCTTTTTTATCTCAATCAAACACGCGAAGCGGTTCTCATCGAACTCAACGGTAAATATCAGGCGGCTCTCGCTGGAACTAGCGCCGTGGTGACGGACCCAGCGCTGATGGAAGCCATTCGCGCGTCGGTGGCCAGTGAGATCAAAGCGCGTCCGGCGGTGGACTGCAAAACAGTCAGCACCAGTGGTGATTTGGCGCGCCTGCAGGAGCTGCATGTGCAAATGGCCCGGATTGATAAGCGCTTTGACGCCATTTTAAAAACCATTATGAAGCCCGAAGGCGCGGCTGAACAAGACGAAAGGACCGTCGAGAAGGCGATTAAAATAAAAAATAAGATTCTCGCCCTATGCAAAAAATAAATGGGTTGTTAGCCATCGGAATTGTTTTACTAATTTCGTGGGACTCCCGCGCGGCGGCGCCCAGCAAAGAAATGCTCGCAAAAATCCAAGCTATGACCAAGGCCGAAGTGAACCAGCAGCTGGGAAGCCCAGGGGGCGAGTCGCCACTCGGGGGTATGAGCATGAGTAAAAAAATCGAAAGCTTGGAAGACCGGGTTAAGAACGTGAACCGGACAGCGGCCTACTACTCAAACTATAAAAAAAAAAAGTACCGCGCTCAAATGGTGTCCTTCCAGGGCGAAATTGCTCGGGCCTGTTGTCCGCTAAAGCCCGCGACAATTTTGGACAACCAGCCCTGGATGAGATCCGGAAATGCTAAGCAGCGAGATTTGGCACGCCCCACCGCGGGTGGGAAGAAGAATCGTGGCGGCCGCGGTCGAGGCCAAGGCAAAAGTGATAGAAAAGCCAACGGAAAAAGCCAGCCAGTTAAGAATTTTTAAAACCAGTACTTTGCCATTCCGTTTAGAGTGTAGGCATCGGGGCTGGGTCCACTCACAAAAACATATTTAGCCGCGGCTCCAAGAGAAAAATAGTTAGTCGGCTCATTGGTGAGCGGGATATCAAATCCCAGAATCGGAGCCACGCCTGAATGCACGCCTTTGTAAGCGCTGGAGTCAATCACTGCGCCGAGGCCCAGTCCCACGTAGCTGTCGCGGATCACGGGAATGCCCCCGCCCAGATTGTAACTGCCCTTCACCAAAATATTGGTGCGGTTTAAGTCCTGAGGTTGGGCGCCCAATTTGCGGT
>JANMVK010000705.1:0-5257 GCA_031392725.1 Pseudobdellovibrionaceae bacterium | reverse complement strand
GGTAAACTCGTAAGCCTGTTTCTCAGGTAAACAGGGGCTGATCTCGGCCTGGGCATGGTCCAACATTTGGCCCAATAAGACAAAAAACAAAACGTACATGTACGCACTCCCAACAGGCTTAGCAAAGGAGCAAGTTGGAGGCCAGCCGAGCGCCAAAGGGTTGCGGTTTCAACTGTCACTTCCCAGCACAACTGCCGAATTACGGCGATTACTTTCACACCCACTCTAGATACGCTAAAGGCGTCAGGGGCCGGCCAAAACTGGCTCTTGGTCGGGGTCACGGTTCAGCGCTAATAGCCACCATGATTTACGCCGATAATATAGAACGATGAACCGTGTACTCTTGGTTGAAGACAGCCTTGTAACGCAATCTATTGTCCGCTCGGCATTAAAAGATGTGTGCGAAGTGCATACCGCCGACTGCGTGGCGGCTGCCGTTGGCGTGTTGGAGAACGGCGAATTCGAACTGATTTTGCTCGATATCAATTTGCCCGACGGTGACGGCTTTCAAGTGTATGAGAAAATCCGCGCCATCGAGCGCTTTAAACTGACCCCCATTTTATTTCTCACCGCCCGCATTGAACGCGAGGACAAAGTCCGCGGATTTTCGCTGGGCGCCGATGATTACATCGTCAAGCCGTTTGATGTGATGGAATTGCGTATGAGAATTTCGTCCAAGCTGAAAAACCTCGAGGCGCGTGAAGCCTCCTCCGACACCTACATAAACGGACCGTTTGAAGTCAAAGCCGGCGTGCAAAAAATTTCAATGAAAAGCAAAGACGGTAAAGAGACGCCGCTTGAGCTGACCGCCAATCAATTTAAAGTCCTGTACTATCTGCTGCGCAATGAAGACAAAGTGATCACGCGCGAGGAATTATTGCGCGAGGTTTGGGGCGACGGCGTGCACGTATCCGACCGCACCATCGACACCCATATTTATTCCATCCGCCGCCTGCTCGGCGAATATTCCAAAGCCATTTCATCGATTCACGGCAAGGGCTACCGCTTCTCGCTTAAGCCCAATACCCAAAAAGCCTCGGCTTAGTGCGCCTGAATGCCGCAGACTTGGCGGACTTCCGCCAGAGGGCGCCCAAACATTTCGTGCAATTTCACGCCCAGTAAAAATTTAGCCTTCTTGCCTTGCTGATATCCCGAAGCGATGTGGCCGATGGCATCGGCGGCGTCGAGCGGACTTTTTCGTAGCAGGTTTAAAATTCCACCAGAAATAATCAGCGCGGCGAACGGCGTGCGCAATTGCGCCACATTGAACGCCTGGATTGCGAGTTCATCCGGCACCTCAGTGGTCTTTCCGAGCAGAACATGCCAGAGATCATGATCCAAATACATTCGGCGATTCACGTATTGAAGCGGAGTCTGCGGAAGTTCATCGGGAAACACATCGAAGTTAATGCCGTTGGAATCCAGATGTTCAAACAAAGCCCGGCCGAAGGATCCATCGGGCATGGCTTTTAAAGCCTCGAGATTGGGTTTCTCCGGCAAATAGCCATCATCGCGCAGCTGTTTGTATTCCGGGTGCGCCGCCATGCCCGCGAGGAGAGTCTGAATCACGGATTGATCGGGCATTTTCTCAAGTAGCCTGATTCCCTCGATGATCACGTCCGTCCGTTCGGGGTGGCGGACCAGAAAGATAAATCCGCGCAAAATTTTATAACGGATCCAAAGAGTTTTAAGAGCTTTCATAAATACCTCCCGCTCTGGACTTTTAATTTACCAGGTGGGATAACCATTGACGACTCGCCCGGCACCGCTTGGACGGGCGGAATGGCGCAGATGGATAAGAATTCGAATTCACCCAGAAAATCACCGAAGCAGAGCCGCTCAAAGGCCTTGGTCGAGGCCATCTACGAAGCCACGGTTCGCATTCTGCCAGGTGTTGGCAGCGACAATTTGACCACCAAGAAAGTGGCCGAGATGGCGGGGGTGAGCATTGGTTCGCTCTACCAATATTTTCCAAACAAGAATTCCATTCTTGAGGCCGTGTTGGATATTGCGATCACGGCGACTTCGGTGGACGTGAACAAAGCTGTGGATCAGCTTAAGGGCAAAGACTTGGACGAGACGGTGTCGTTAATGGTCGACCATGTGCTGGGTGTATTTATGGACGACAAAGTCAGGATGCGCGAGGTTTTTAAAAAAGCGCCGGAGCTCCAGCGGGTGCCGATTTTATTTTATCTGCGGCAACAGGTGGTCAACCGTTTGGCGGACCACATTGAAAGCATATCTCCCGGTTTGAATAAAGAAGAATACGCCCGCATGGCCTTTTTGTCGTGTAACGCGGTGATGGGAATTGTGCAGACCATGTTGTTTGATGAATCCCAAACTTATTCCAAAAATGAACTCGCGACCGAATTAAAAATTATGATTGGTGCGTATTTTCGCGAAAAACGGGGCATATTAGCACCCGCAAAATGATGACCTCTCGCAGTTCAATCCGCTTGTGGATTGAACGTGTTCTAAAACTTGGCCTTTGTTTTGCAAATTTAGCTTCAGAGCGAATTTCAACTAACAAAGGAAATTGTCATATGATTTCAAATATTTTTATCGCGGTACTCTTGACCGCCTGCGTGAATGCTCTTGCGGCGACCGAAACGCCGGCGGCGGATAACAGCGCCGTTAATGAACGCGACCGTTCGATTACGGAAGTCACGGCTGAGGACCAAGGCACTTCCGAAAAAGATGTCGGACTCACCCGGCGAATCCGCCAGGAAGTGGTAAAAAACGACAAGCTGTCGACTGATGCTCACAATATTAAAATCATCACCATCAACGGCAAGGTGACGCTAAAGGGTCCGGTGCAATCCCTGGAAGAAAAAAATCAGCTGGAACGTATCTCTAAAAAATTGGCTGGCAACGCCAACGTCCGCAGTGAAATCGAAATCGTCACCAATTAACTAAACAATAACTAAACATCGAGGAGGATTAACAATGGAAACCACTAAGGAGACAAACAAGAAGGATCATCATAAAGCAGTATTTGGAATTTATCCGGATCGCGGCGCGGTTGAGCGCGGCGTGGATCGTTTGAAAATGGAAGGTTTTAGAAATTCTGATATTTCAGTGCTGATGCCCGAAAAGGGCGGCGCCGATACCATGGCGCACGAAAAGGCCACCAAAGCTCCTGAGGGCGCCACAACCGGAGCCGGCGCGGGTCTCGCCATTGGCGGAACACTGGGCTGGCTGGTCGGCATCGGGGCTCTCGCCATTCCTGGCGTGGGACCTTTTATCGCTGCCGGTCCGATCATCGCTCTTTTGGCCGGTGCCGGCACAGGTGCCGCGGTCGGCGCGTTGGCAGGCGGTTTGGTGGGAATGGGAATTCCCGAATATGAAGCCAAACGCTACGAAGGTTTTATCAGAGACGGAGGAATTCTCCTATCCGTGCACACCGACGATGCCGATTGGTTGAAAAAAGCCGAACGCGCATTGGAAGAAACGGGCGCTGAAGAGATCTCGTCCACCGGAGAGTCCAGCGTGCCCCGTTCCGATAAAACTGTTCGCCGGGATGAAACTCCCCGCCGCACTTTCTAATCCCTAATCGCTCTTCCAACCTATGTCTTTGTGTGGCATAGGTTGGAAATGGCGCAATCCACAGAGTCTTACACATTAAATCCCATGGCTTGGCTGCGCGCCGACTTCAAACAGAAGTTCGGAACTCCACGCCAGGGTTCGCTGGCTAAAAATAGCCGCGCCCACGTGGAACTGGCGCCGGAATGGCGGGGCCGCGGAATTTTAAGCGGGCTTGAGGGCTTTAGCCATGTGTGGGTTGTTAGTTACCTGCATCTCAGTGTGTCCAAACGCAAGCGCGGGAAAATTCATCCGCCGCGTTTGAACGGCGCCAAAATCGGCGTGATGGGCTCGCGCAGTCCGCACCGGCCTAATAATATTGGTTTGACGCTCGCGCGGATTGTCTTATGCAAAGGCGATGAGCTGCAGTTGGCCGAAGTGGATTTGGTTGACGGTACGCCGATTCTGGATTTGAAACCTTATCTCGCCACGGCGGACCGGCCCTCCGATTACACATCCGGCTGGACCGACAATGTGATCCGCCAACCCAGGCTCTGTGAGTTTTCTGAAAAAGCTGAGCAGGATTTGCGGGAGGTTTCGAGTGATCCCACGCGCGTGCGCGCTTTGATTCATGAAATGTTGATTGAAGATCCGCGGCCGCCGGCCTATCTCGGCCGCAAGGACGCCCAGTTCGCCGTTTGGGTCGCGGGGCTTAATGTCATGTTCCGCTTCCACGAGGAAAAGTTCACGGTTGTGGGAGTGGAGCTCCAGGAATAACTTTCCTGGTTATGCGGACCATAAGGCAGACCCCCGGTTAAAATACTTTTTTCAAAGTGATTTTCCAAAGTTGGGATTCCCCCTGGTCCCCACTATTGTTTAACAAAATTCAGTCTCGGGGGGGATCATGAGTTGGTTGAAACGTTCTTCAGCTGTGGTGATTGCGCTATGGGGAATTCAGGCCGCGGCGGCTCAACAATGTTTGCCGGATTATGTTTTTAACACGTTCTATCCATCAGCCTTGGGATTTTACCCTATGGAAACCGCGCCGGCGGCGATTCAAGCCGCGGCGCAATCGGTGGTCGAAGTTTACGTGCCCGATGAGCCTTATGAGGGGAAGTTTTCGCCCGCGATTTTAAAATCACTTAACGAACTGCGGGAAAAACTCTGCGCTGAGGGCGAAAAAGTTCTGTGCGGCGAGGATTTTCAGACTTACGGCCGGGCGACGGCCTTTGCGTTTCGCGGCTCCAATCAACTGGTGACTGCGCATCATGTGGTGAAACCCTATGCCGAACTTCTGCTCGCCAAAAATTTAACTCCGCCTAAAAAAATGCCAGTTGTAGTCCGCGTGGGCCAAACCTTTAGGCCGCTCGTCGCCGAGACCAATTTGGAGCGGACGGTGGCGCTGATTCAGCGTGAGAAAATCACAGGCTGGGACCGGCTCACCGATTTTACCATGCTCAAATTCAGCGAGGCGATTGCACCTCCGTTGCCGGCCGGGGACACCACGCTGGTCAAGTATCGAGACCCGGTTTATATCGCGGGCTATCCCGGAAAAACCACGGACCGCCGAATTTATGAAAAACCGGATGCCACCGGATTGGAGCTGAGAGTGTCGAGCGGTGAACGAGTGGATCCCTACAACGCTCTCCGCAGTGCCAATGTCAGTGAAGCGGATCTGTGTAAAGACCAACCCAATATTGAGCGCTGGAAGGACCAATATATGTTCGTTTCGGCC
>JANMVK010000399.1:0-3846 GCA_031392725.1 Pseudobdellovibrionaceae bacterium | reverse complement strand
GGCTGCCGCTGTCCTTCGTCCCAAACGCCGGCCAGGAGGAAAGCGCCGCCCGCCCGCGTGATTCATTCCATCGACAAATTCCGCGCGGTTATCAGCCGGGTGCACCGCCGGCTTGTGCCCAATTCCATCGCGCTGCTCGAGGTGATGACCAACATGTGGATGGCGCAGGCGCTGAGCGTGGCCGCCACTCTCAATCTCGCCGATGAGATGGACACCGAGCCCATGGATTGCGAAACGCTGGCTAAAAAAGTCGGTGCGAAACCGGAGCCGCTTTACCGTGTGATGCGCGCGCTGACCAATATCGGCGTGTTTGAAGAAAAACCCGGCAAGACTTTTGTGCTCACCGCTCTCGGCCAGTGCCTGAAGGCCAACTCACCCAACTCGGTTAAGGCCATGGCCATTTTCCAAGGGCAATTTCAATGGCAGCACTGGGGCCATCTGCTGCACACGGTGAAAACCGGCGGCACCGCGATCGAGCATGTGCACAATGGCAAAAGTTTATTTGATGTGATGAAGGACCAGCCCGAGACGCAAAAACAATTTGATATTTTTATGCGCAATATTTCCAGCATGGAGATGGACGCCGTCATGGCGGCCTACACATTCCCCGCGGCCGGCACCTTCGCCGATGTCGGCGGCGGCCACGGCAGCATGCTGCTGAAAGTTCTCCAAGCCAATCCCGAGCTAAAAGGAATTTTGTACGACCAGCCGCAGGTGGTGAAGGGCGCATTGAGCGAACTGAAAAAAATGGATGGCCGCTGCAAAATCACGGCGGGCAGTTTTATTGAAAGTGTTCCCAAGGGCGCTGAAACATATCTGATGAAACACATCATTCACGACTGGGAAGAGAAGGACTGCGCCAAAATCCTCGGCCATATCCGGAAAGTCATCCCCGAGAGCGGCAAACTGATTCTGATTGAAACCGTAATCACCGAGCCCAACCGGCCGCATTTCTCAAAGCTGCTCGACCTGGAAATGATGGTCGCAGCGGGGGGGATGGAGCGCACCGCCGATGAATACGCCGCACTTTTGGGCGAATCCGGCTTTAGGCTGACCCGCGTGGTTCCCACGGCTTCGCTCGCCAGCATAATTGAGGCCGTTCCGACCCAGTAGGAATTTCAAAGCCCTTTTTTGTTGAGGGGGGATTTGGTATGAATTCCCCACTCGAATGAAGACGCTCTCCTTAGTCCTTTCCCTAAGCTTAATGTTCTCGCTCCCCGCGCATGCGCAATCCGCGCAGCAGGGCCCCGATAGCTACGTCGCCAAACCGCAGCCGTTTCCCATATGCACCGGCCAAAAATATCCGGGTGAGTTTGTCGGCAAGGGCGAACAGGCTAAACAATTTTTATTAGACGTGGCCGCAAAACGGCTCGCGTTCGCCAACAGCAATGTGCAGCAGATCCAGCAGCTGTGGCGCGCGCCCAACCAGAATATTTTACGAATGTCGCGCGAAGATCTGCATCACTTTCAATTGGTGTCACTCCTCGCGACTATTTCGTACCGGCCCAACGAAGGCAATTTCCATGTGGTGCAATTGCTGAACTCCGACCGGCCGGATTTAGAACCGCTGGTGTATGAGCGCCTACCGTTTGACGCCGACACCAAATTGCCGGGCTCCATGCTGCTGTTGCCCTTCCGCCATTTCACTCAAGGGCTTATCTCGCGGCTGCTCAACCGCAACGCGCTTCTGTCCGGCGTTGAGATCCGGCCGGGTGTGCGCGAAGACGCGGTTAAATTATTGCGAAAAGACCTGGAAGCGGCTCGCTGTTCACTAGCCATGCACACGGGCCAGCGTTGCGTGGGAAATTTCTGGGCCGACCGCAAGATTTATAACTTAGTCACCTACGGCGGCACCGATTACGCACGCCTCGGAAAAGCGCTCACCGAAATCGGTGACTACTATCAAGATCTCTACTTGGAATACATCAACAAGAATCCACTTTTGATGTTTATGGAGGAACCGGCCGGACGGAATATGGATTTTACGCCGACCGTGAAAAAATCCCTGCTGCGCACGCGCGATATGGCCGCCCATCACGCCACCCGTCTCACCAACCAGCAGACCAAACAAACAGCTGCGGATTGGCACGATTCCATTCTCGCTCAATACATCTATGACGATGTGGCGGTGAACGGCTTGCTGCAGGAGCGCAAGAAGGATCCGCGCGAGTTCGCCAAGTCATGCGAATTGTCGCGCGATATTTTCTACCAACTGGCCACCTATAAATTGGTGCAGTCCCTGCTGCCTTTGGCTGGGGGTTTAGGTTGTATTCTGGTGACCGGGCCCGGCGGAATTATTCCTTGCGGCAAGGGAGCGCTGTATTTTTCGCTGGCCGCGGGCGCCGTGGGCCAAGTTAAGACTTTTGTGCAACTGAACAACAGAATCGGCGACAGCGTGGCTTACCTCGGAGCCGATCACAACCCGCGCAATTTCCGCCAATTGATGAATGACAAAAACGCCGCCGATATGGGCCTGGCATTATGGGTGGCGTCATGGGCCACATCCTTGGTCGGAGTTCATCCCACCGCTCTGATGGCGCCGCAAGTGAAAGATATCATTGGCCGCACCATGGACACCTTGGGCTCGCACTCTCACCAGGTGGCAGATCATGTGCTGTCAAAATTTATCATGTACTACATTGACAGCGCGCAGAGCGATTATCTGTCGGAATTTTTGCTGGGAAATGAAACACACATTGAGGCTGGGTTAAAAACCTACGCCGCCAATATCGCCTACATCAATGCCAAGGTGGAAAATGTTTACCGGCCGGAAATCGTAAAGCAGATTCGCGAGTACTGCCGGACCGCCGAGAATTCCAAAAAATCCGTTTGCTTGCAGCAAATCGCGGCTCCCCGATAGACTATAATTTTATTTCGCGGCGACGACGGCGTTCTTTTTAAACTTTCGGTCAAATAGTGAATAGACCGCGGCCCAGGACTGTTGCGTCGCCTTCTTGCTGTAGGAAAATGGCATCTGATACTTCGCGCCGATTTGCCCGGCCAAGGGATTGGCGAAAGACGGATAGGCTTTTTTCAACACCATCACTTGAAATTTAGCTTTGGCTTTCTTCATTTCGCTTTCGAATTGCCTAATGTGCGCGGGCAAAACGTATTGGTCATACTCTCCGGTCAAAACCAAGATTTCCGGCTGCACATGTTTAATGCGGACGCGGCCGTCATTGACCAGGCCGGCGTAAAACACCGCCACCGCCGTGAGATTGGTACCGAGGCGGGCTTGATCCAAAACCATTCCACCCCCGAAGCCAAAACCAATGGCGCCGATCTTTTTGCTATCGACCGTGGGATGGGTGGCCAAAACTTTAAATCCCTCATTGAAGCGGCGGAATAATTCGTAATTGTCTTTTTGCGCTTCCTGCATCAGCTCGTTGGCTTTTTGCGGATTGTCGGCCTTCTGGCCGTCACCATAAATATCAATGACAAACACGGTGAATCCGCGGCGAGCCAATTGGTTGGCCGCATCCGTCTCGTGCTTGGTGATTCCCCACCATTCGGGGACGATGACTATGCCGGGACGTTTTCCCGGTATTTTTGAATCGAAGGCCATATAACCCGCGAAAGTTTGTGAGCCGATGGAATATTTTATTGTTTTAGCGACCACTAGAACCGGTGCCGCCAAAACGATGGGCGCACCAAAGAAAATGGCTGCGAGTATTAAATGAAGTCCCCACCTGATGTTCATCGAGCGACCGCTCCCGAGTCGGACGGGGGCTGGTCCACGGTCGCCACCACCGGTTGCGCGGAGCTGACCGCCGCGCAGTCGGCGGCGCTGGACGCATGAGCCGGCTGGTCCTCGCCACCCGCAATGCGCACAAGCTGGGGGAGCTG
>JANMVK010000331.1:0-6171 GCA_031392725.1 Pseudobdellovibrionaceae bacterium | reverse complement strand
CTAAAAACAAATCGGCGTCCAGCGGTTTTACGACATAGTCGTCGGCGCCGGACAGAATTCCTTTTTCCACATCTTTTTGGTCGCGCCGGCCGGTCATGATCATCACCGGAATGCCGGTGAAGCGCGCGTCTTTTTTGATTGTCTTGGCGAGTTCAAAACCGCTGGCCCCACCGGGCATCATGATATCGGTGATCACCAGGTCGATGCGGAAGCGCGCGAGCTGATCCATGGCATCGTGGCTATTGCTCGCCGTCGCGACGGCAAAGCCGCGCGTCTTGAGCAGTGCTTCCACTTGCATCAAAACTGATTTTTGATCTTCAACTACGAGGACATGGGCCATACGTTCCTTATCGGGGTTAGTGTCACGCGGCTTGACTGGACCGGCGTCTCAGAAATTCTTTTAATTCATTCGCGGAACGGGTGTGCAACTCGGTCAGGCGGCGGCTGGTGGAGGCGTCGCATTGGCCGTCTTCAATGGCCTCTAACAAGGTTCCCAGAACCAACAGACCGATTGTGCGGGCGGGAGACTTAATGGCGTGTGCCAGTTCTTTTATTTGCTGTTGGTCTTGATTGCGCAGAGCCTCTTCCAGGCTTTCCACCATCATACTGGACGTTCGCAAAAATTCCTCGACCAAAGCCACGTCCAGGGGACGGCCGTCGGATTTCAGTTCGCTCAATTTTGTGAGCACGGGCCAACTGACTAGGATTTCTTCTGGTTCTGATTTGTTCATTTTAGGCCTCAACCATTTTTTTAGTGTGTCGGTGAATTGGGTTAGATCTATTGGTTTTGATAAAAAATCATCCATGCCGGCGGCAAGGCAGTTGTCGCGGTCGTTGCTCTGGCCTTCGGCGGTGAGAGCGATGATTGGCACATGCGGAATGCCTTTGGTCTCCTCATATTTGCGGATTTCCCGCGAACACTGAAAGCCGTCCATCACCGGCATCTGCACGTCCATCAAGACCAGGTCGAAGCGCCCAGGCTCCGCCATAAAAGCATCGAGTCCTTCGCGGCCGTCATGATGAATGTCGCAGGTGGCGCCCAGTTTTTCTAAATAACTTTTAACCACTTGGCGGTTGACCGGCTGATCTTCCACCACCAATACGTGGCCGCTAAGGCTTCCGGTGTGCGTTTGGTCGCGCTTCTTTTGTTGGCGCATTCCGGGAGCGACCTTCACGGTGAACCAAAAGGTGGAGCCTTCGTTTTCAACGCTGTTGATGCCGATGTCGCCGCCCATGAGCTGTGCAAATTGCTTGCACAGCAAGAGGCCGAGCCCTGTACCGCCGTATTTGGCCTTGTCATTATGGACCTGTGAAAACTTTTGGAATAATTTTTTCTGATTCTCGGTGGAGACTCCGATGCCCGTGTCGCGCACTTCAAAGCGCAAAACGCGCTCGAGATTGTTCTTCACCACGGCGTCGATTTTAATGTAGATCCCGCCCTTGTCGGTGAACTTAAAGGCATTGCCAATCAGGTTAATTAAAATTTGCCGGATGCGGTTGGCGTCGCCGTGAAACCATTCGGTGGCCTCCGGTCCCAGTTTGTAATCCAACGCAATCCGTTTGGAACGGGCCTGGTAGCGGAACATTTCAGTCACGTCATGGGCCAGAGCAAATAAATTAAAGTCGAAGTTGTCGAGAGTCAATTTGCCTGCCTCGATCTTGGCGTGGTCCAAAATACCGTTGATCAAATTCAGCAGCGCTTCGGCCGAACTCTTGACCGTAAGAGCGTAGGATTTTTGTGTCACATCCAGAGCGGTGTCGAGAAGTAGCGTGATCATGCCCAGCACGCCGTTCATGGGCGTGCGAATTTCGTGGCTCATGCTGGCCAGGGCCTCGGACTTTAAGCGGGACGCTTGCAGCGCGCGTTCTTTTTCCGACTCTAAGGTTTGTTCGACCAGTTTTCGACGGGTGAAATCACGGAACAACGAAACGGCGCCGACAATTTTATTGTTCGATCCCCGCAGCGGCGTGGTGTTGATGCTCATGATCACGCCGTTTGGATGATTGACATTCTTAATCATGACTTCCACATCGTTGGAAGTTTCGCCTTTGAGCGCGCGGCTGAGCGGCATGTCTTCCGATTTCATCAGCTGGTTGGATTTGGGATCGAAAAAGCCATAGGACTGCGGCCGCGCCTCGTGGTTGCCCTGGTGCTTGGGCGCTCCCAGAATGCGCTCGGCGGCGGGATTATAGTGGGTGAAATTGTTATTTTCATCAACCACCACGAGTCCGTCGCCGACACTTTTCACAATCATGTTTAACAAGTTGGCCCGGCGCAGACTTTCCTCAGCCTGAATTTGCTGGGCGAGTCGCGCGGCATAGAGCAATAGGGCGGAGAGGATGCCGCCAAGGATAATTAACATTTTGGTATTTTGGGTCTGCCGGTCGGCGCTGTTCAGGCGCTGGCTGAGAATATCACTCTCAAGCTGTTCCATCTTGGCGATTTTGGTGCGTACTTCGGCCATGATGTCGACATCGGTGGCTTTGGCCAGCTCGGCCGGCGGCGCGTTTTCCAAATGCATGCGCAGCAAATTCTTCATGCGGTCAAAGCGCAGATCCACGATCCGGCGCAACTCCAATCCGTTGGCGACCTGCTTCGGATTGTCCTGCACCAGATTCAACAAAGTGTTCACCTTGGCCGGCACTTGCGCCAACGCCGACTCAAACGACGTTAGAAAAATTTGTTTGTCGGAAATGACGTATCCGTGCTGGCTGGATTCCGCTTTTTCCATAAGCACTTGGATTTGTGACAGCTCATTTAAAATGTCGTTGGTGAGGTTCACCGACTGATTGGTGTTAATCGCGCTATTCAAACTGATGTAGGACAACACGCCGGTGGTGGCGAACACACCGATGCCGATACGAAATCCCCAGATAATTAAAAAGTTTTTGAGTATCTTTGGTGCCGGCATCACTTATATATCGGCCAATTTCAGCGGCGAGTGAGCTGGACTTAGGTCGTGTTATTGGCAGTCGCCGAACTGTTCCGTCGTGAGAGTGGTGGCGGCCGGCGCTGTATCAACCGTGGACTGAATGGCCTGGCCGAAAATATCGGTGGCTTTGATTTTCACGGTGGCCGCGACAGCTGAAGCCATGGAAATGGAAAAGTCGTTGCTGTTTGAGCCACGCGCCATGGCGGTAAAGCCGGAGCCGAAATTCACTTGCAGGGTGTCGATCGGATGCCGAAAATTGGCCGGCGAGAGATTGAGATAAAACGGATTGGTTCCGGAATTCATGGAGTAGCGCACGCTCTCGGTGACCGGACAAGGAATGGGCCGCACCTCCACATCGTATATGCCGCTGCCGCCTCCACCGGTGATGGTGTTGAATGAAACTGTGTCTATATCAATTTGATCGGCGGCGCAACCGGGACATTCGAGGCTCACTCGCGAAACCAGCGTCGCCAGCGGACCTTTGATTTCCACGCAAGTTCCGCAGGCGGTGCCGCCATCAAAACCAGCAGGCGGCAGGGCGATATGGCCGATGGTGGTGGACATGCCGGTCCACCGCGGGCTGGTGCCGGTGAACGCGTGACACATATCGTGTGTTAAAGGATCAAAAATTCCATAAGCGGTCACGCGCGCCGCATGTATGGAGGACTCTTGGCAGGCGAGGGCCGTGCCGCCGCCGTCACCGCCACCGGAAGTCTTCGCGCAATTGTTGTAAGCAAACATTGTGGTGAGCACAACCGTCACCAAAGTGGATACTAAAATTCTTCGCCGCATTTAATTATTCTATCATCAACTCACACTCCGGCGGAAGAGCCGGAAACTCCCGTTCGCCAGGAGTACTGATTATTTTTTGCCACTCATCGTCGGCCTCTTTTGAGTACCACCATTCTAAGTCTTCTCCGCAACCGGAATTGGCGGGGTCCAGCGCCGGTGTTTGGGCCACGCATTGGGGACTATCGGCGGGACATTGTAGGCGGACATGAATATGTTCTTCGTGGCCCCACCACGCGCGCAACTTGTATTGCCAAGGAGCTTTTGGGTAGTGGTCACAAAAATATTTTTTTATAGCGGGCGCCATGAAGATGCGGTTGATATTGTCGAAGTCTGCGGCGGCAGTCACCATCCGGGCTTGTGTCGCACTCCAGTTGGACAAAAGTGTCTTGCGGTCCTGCACAAACTTGGTCGCGGCCCAGCTTTCTTTCTGAGCATTGGTCGGACGTCTGGACGACATGCGCAGCCACAGGTCGGCGTCGAGTCCGCCTTGGTGACTGTTATGTCCTGAAACCATGGGTCCACCGCGGGGTGGGCTGATGTCGCCGACGAGCAACAGCGGCAGTCCTTGATGGCGTAAATTGTGCGCTAGTTTTTGCAAATAGTTTTTCATTTCGGGGTGCGCGAAAAACCTCCGCCGCGAGGTGCGCATTAGAGAAATTCCAGGGCCGTCCAGCGGCTGTTTTTCCGCGCCGGCCAAACAACCCGCGCTGTAAAATCCAATGACGCGTGCGGGACCGGGATAAGGATCTTGAACTTTCGCCCATTTTTCAAAACGCCCATCGAGAGCAAAAACGGAGAATGGCAGTATGAGAAAAAAATAAATCAAAGGGCGCATGAAACCTCCGCAACTCAAGAGTTGCCAAGGTGACCGGCATAGTCAATTTGAACTGGACTAAGGTACCTGAAACAATTCCAAGGTGGCGTGAACTAGGAAGTGATCGCTCGGCAGAATTCCATCATGTTCACCTTCGAATTCTATGCCGGCTCCGGTGATGTGAAGACGCGAATTGCGGGTCCGTTCGCCGGCCCAGATATAATCCAAGCGCTGATCGGCGCGGATTGAAACCCTATTTTTTTTTGGATCAAACAGCGGATTGAAACTGTAGCCGGCATGCTGTGGATGCACCGAGCGGTAAGCATCGCGCAGGCCGCTGGTGCTGGCGAACAAAGCATAAGGCCATTGCGCTTGTTTCAGCGCCGTGAATTTTTTTTGTGAATAGGCCTGAAAATCCGCCGCGATATTAAAATCGCCGCCGACAATCACGTGATCGCGCTCAAAGCTCAGATTCTCAATGATCTTTGCCATCATCCCCACTTGCCGGCTGCGAACTTCGTAGTAGCTGGTGAACGGCGTGAGGTGAGTGTTGCCGATTAAAACCCGTTGTCCATCGGACAGTACGATTTTGGCCCACATCAATCCGCGTTCCACCCAGCCCAGCCATTCAAACGGCACGATCCCGTATTTATACATGGTAGAAAAGCCCGCCGCCTCCACCGATTTGACCGCACCCTTGCGGATCAGAATCTGCAAACCATGATTGGGTCCATTCCTCTTGCCGGCCAGCTCAAAACCGGCTTCAACGCCAATCTTGATAATTTTGGCATAGTCGGCCGCCGACCAAATTTCCTGCAGCAACAAAATGTCGGGCTGATGTTGGGCGATATATTTTAACAGCGTCGAGCCCATACGCTGAGCCCGGACCGCATAGTTGGGCGTGTGCGCACCGGTGCGGTCGAGAAGGTTTAAATTTCAGGTGGCCACTTTAAGTTTTTGGGGTGTTGAGACGGCGGAAGTTTTCTGCTCGCCGATTTTTTGGTTAATCGTGAGTGCGTTTAACTCCGGCGAAACGCCAAGCAACTCCAGTTCACAGGCGTTGTGCGCCCAAGACATGGCAGAAAGACACAATGAAAAAAGCAGGGCAAATCTTACAAAACCCATAATGTGTGGATGGGGCGGAAACTATAGTGAGCGATTCATCTCGTCAATCAAGAAGCGGGTCACATCTTTGAGCCGCCCAGTTTTATTGAAGATGGTTTCCTGTCTCGCGTAGGAAGTGTTTCCACTAAGGGTTTTTTCCAGCAGCCCCACATAATCGCCGTACTGTTGGCGCCTAAAATAGGGCGCCACCCGGTCCAATAGCTCTCTGGCCACCGCTACCAAGGGCTTCACGTCCCCTTGGTCATTCACCACCAGGTCGGCTTCAATTCCGTGGCGGGCGGCCCGCCATTTATTTTCCCGGATCATCCAGTCGGGAACTTGAGGGCGGGCGCGGCCGGATTTCAACCGCTGGTACTGCTCATGAGCCGTGGCGTGAATGAGTGCCGCCACCGCTAGATTTTCCTGCAGCGTCGGCAAACTGTCGCACACGCGGATTTCCAGCGTGCCGTAGCCGGGACTGGGGCGCACATCCCACCAAATGTCTTTCACGTTGCGGATTGCTTTGGA
>JANMVK010000300.1:0-1030 GCA_031392725.1 Pseudobdellovibrionaceae bacterium | reverse complement strand
TAGTTCATGAGAACAATAATTCTGGTTTTGGGTGTGATGATGATGGGATGTTCGGCCACCGACTTCAAAGGAAGTAAGGCTGAAGAGGGCTCGAGTGGAACGTCGGGATCACCCGGAGGTCAAACGACGCCGGATCCCGCCAAAGATAAAAATCCGGTCAGTGCGAGTGATGCCCGGGAAAATTGCGACTGGGCGAGGGCGACACTCGGACTGTTCGCCTCGACCCTGCCGAACAACGGCAACATCAATGGGCTGACGGGCAGCGGAATATACGCCGCGGGCAAAGTGCACATTGTGCGCGATGTGATCGGCAGTTTGATTTTGCTCGGAAGTGGCGCGGACGCCGCGATCGACTCAGTGTCGGAACTTTATGGCAGCTTGATTGTTTGCGATATGGATATAAAAAGTATCGACGGCGGAGTGGACGGCAGCATCATCGTCGTCAACGGCAATGTCGGCAACGTAACCGGAGTGACCGGCAGCGTGTTGGTGGTCGACGGCAATGTGACCGGCAACATCACCAACTCCACGGGTAGTGTCCTCGCGATCCAATAATCTGATTTGGCTTTGAACCCACGTGAAACTATAACCCCAGGTCCGCCTCAATCCCGAGGCGGACTATTTTTTAGTGAAGCCTAATGTTTTTCGTCAACCGTCCCGAGCGTGACATAATAAACATGCCCAAGACAGCGGCCATTGCGAGATACGCTTTGGGATTCTTCTTTACATCGCCCACGGCCCGCTGGGAAAATCCCACCACCTGACTGAGCACATTTTCCGCCCGCTCTTTAATTTCCATCATCCGCTGAAGTTGATCACCGCTGAGTTCCAGGCGTCCCACCAGTTTATCCATGGCGCCTTCAAATTGCGACAGGCTGTCGGCCACGGCGGCTCCGGCTTGCCATAGGGTGTTGTCCTTCAATTCAGTGGGCTGATCCATAGCGGTCTCCTTTGATGGCGTGCTTTAATTTTTCCACTTCAGTTTGGAACGTACTTTTGGTGCGCTCTGCGCTGGCTCGGGTGCGGGTGC
>JANMVK010000259.1:0-8579 GCA_031392725.1 Pseudobdellovibrionaceae bacterium | reverse complement strand
GTGTCGGCAATCAATGCGTACGAGGCCGCGGTGATCGGAACATCGGGAGTCATAGCGGTCATGCCGCCGCCGAGATTGTAGGAAACGCGGATCAAGCGCGAATCGCCCGCGCTCATGGTCACACCAGCGGGGCAGCTGCCGCCGGGAAACGCGCCGGTGTTTAAACCGGTGTTTTCAAATACCCGCCAGCCGAGTGCGGCTGTGCCTTGCAAAAGATTTTGTGGTGAGGTGCCGGAGCCCACTTCCAGTGCGAAGCCGCCTTTGCTGGTGGCGAGGTTTTGGGCTAAATGTTCTTCGGTGTAGAGAACGCAGGTGGCGTTTTTATCTAGAATCTCAATGCGGAAGTCCACCGACGGCTGGATTACGGCCGCGCCTCCCGGTGAGAACAAGGCGCCGCTAAGATTTAATTTTTGGGGAGCATATTGTGCGTGAACGGAAAACGGCGAGCCGATCGCAATGATCGCGAGCATAGCTATCGCAATGATTAAACGGCTCCGACTCTTCAACTAACGTCCTTCTTCATCGAGCGTTCAAAGTGGTCATGCTCGACAATTTGCCCATCCTGTTGCGAACTTAAGTCTTCATGACCTTCAATATATGTATCGGTTTTGGCGAGGTTAAACTGGACCTGAGTTCCCAGCTTGAGACGGCAAATTATGAGAAGATTCTAATTTAATTGGCCGGCTTGGCTGATGGTGGTTCAAGGTGAAACACCTTCGCGAAATATCTTTCAATTCACGGCAGGTTAGTCGGTCAACCCGGGGGCCATGGCTCGGCATTTTTTGCTCTAATGACAATCTATAAACACATATAATCGCTATTAAATAATCTATTGCGACATTCATAAATATGTCGTAATATCTTCACATGGATACATTGACCGCAAAAAAAATGAGACAGGCGTTTGAACGTTTGGACACCCTCATTCCCAAGCCGGTGACCCTCATTGTGGGCGGCGGCGGCGCCATGCTTTTGGCTTATAAATTTCCGTTGGCCACGTCCGACGTGGATGCAATTCCCAAAGGCATGTCGATTGACGAGTTAAAGCCGATGATCGAAAAGATTGCTCAGGAAATGTCCATTCCCGCCGATTGGCTCAACCCTTGGTTTGGAAGTTTCACCCATGTTTTGCGGCCCGACTATGAACAGGACTTGGTGAAAGTGCACAGCGGGATTCGGTTGACCGTCGTGGCCTTAGGTAAAGAGGACCTTCTCATTATGAAGTGCTTCGCGCACAGGGCAAAGGACATGCCCCACGCCCGCGCACTGATCCGGGCCGGTGCAAAAGTGTCAGTGGTGGAGTTGAGAATTGCCGAATTAACTAAGGCGAAAATTCCTGGCACCCGCGAAGCGGCCGATTTTCTCGATGAAATTGTCGACATGGAGGAAGGGTGAAGCAGGTCGAAATCCCTTCGCGGCGGCAACTGACCGAGACCTATGCGGCGTTGAGCTGGTCCGATCAACCGCTCAGTTGCGGTCAAATTGTACTGTGGTCCCAGTGGGCGCGCTTGGACGCCAGGCTGGCGGAACTCTTGGTGGCCGCGCTGGCCGGCGGATTTAAGGAGATCAATCCTTTTGAATTGTGGCAGCTCAATAAGGCAAACCCTCAGCCTCAAGTTTTACTCGTACTTTTAGAATTTTCCGCATTTAAAGCCAGAACTCGGTTCCCGGCCGAAGACCGGAGGGCATTTAACAATTGGAGAAAGTTGATCTCGGCCGATATCCCAACCGCCGCCCCGCAGTCTTTTTTTATATTGGGGGGCCGCCCCAGGCCGGAGCGGGACATTAAAATTGCGGCATCCAGTTCGGCGCCGTTTTCGCGCTGGGGTTTTTTCGGCAACGAAAATCTGCTGCCGGCCAAAGGTAAAAAAAATCAGGCCACTGTTTTACAAAAGAGTGTGCGCTTGAGAATTCTCAAGATCCTGGTGATGAAGCGCCGGCCGTTTTCGGTCGGCGAGTATATAGCAGCTTGTGCCGGCCGGGTTCACCGGCGCACGGCGGAGAGGGACCTACGGCAGTTTTCTTCTTTGCGCCGGCGTGGATACACTCAAAGCCGGAAGTATTTTCCCAGGAGCCGATAAATCAGTTTTTAAAAACTAGCGTTCTACACTGTGGGCGAAGCCATTGAACTCTTGGCGCCGCCGCTTCGCAGGCGGTCCGCTCGGCTTAGGCGGCATCAATGAATCTGAATTGCGAAATTCCCGGCGGCGCCAAGAGCTTAAACAATTCGGCCAGTGTCGGGGATTTTGAAGATTAACATTTTGCCGCACCCCCTACATTTACTTGGCCCGGGCCAAGTAAATTAAGATTTGCGTTACGTTTTTGCCATCGCTTAGCTTTTTCAAGCGGATCTTCGCGATCGATATAAAGCTCCGCCATAGCCCGAACCGCATCTTCGATCGTGGCAACCTTGCGAGATTTCTGACTCACGATATCCTGCACTCTTTCAACCATTTTCATAAGGTCTTCGGAAACGCCGAGCTGAATTTTTATCCGGTCGGCCTGCACATATTTGGCTATCTCCTGCACCGCCAATCCGGGTGCCGAGGCAGCCACCTTTTTCTCCAGTTCCTTTTTAGAAACGGTCTTAGCTAAGTTCAACCAATGTTGCTGATTTTCTTCTCTCAAAACCGGAACAATTCTTCGAGCTTTGCTTACGGTAATATTTCCGGCGCGAATTTCCTCCTTTAAAGCAGGAACTTCTTTCGCCTTCCGCGCGATATTTATAAACACGTAGGCCACGTCTTCAGAAAGGCCCAAGCCGTCCACACAATATTTAAATAATGAATTGTAACCGAGAACGTAGCAGACGCCGGACGAATCGGCCTGCTGCAAAATATCTATCAATTCAATCTCGCAGCCGCGGTAGCGCGCGACAATTTCAAGGGCCTTTTTGTGAATGAGATTCACCAAATTGTTCATCGTAAACTTCGCTTTCTCCGCCTTCCCAACCGAAGAGAAAACTATCACAAACAATCAATAAAATAAATTTTGTTTTTGAGATGACGCAATAAAAATTGCCACCTCGAAAAATTTAGAAAAGGTTTTGAAATGTGGGCTGAGGAAAAAGATTCGGGGGCCTCGAAGGCGCCGGAAGTCTTTTGTCGACTACATGAGTTTATCGCTTAACGAATAAGACTCGAACTCATCGCCGGTCAGTTCAATGTGAAATCCTAGCGAGGATATCCACTCGACGAAGTTCCTATGATACCAAAGGTACTCCTCGGGTTCGTGTCCGATCCTCCTAGCCTGAAAGGCATCTGATTTTTTTTCATCACCATTTTGACCGCTTCTTCAAAGGAGATAGCGGTTTTGTTTTCCATGGTAAGAATTTGACTGAGGAGAGTCCCTTTAGAAAAGGCGTCCAACGTGTCCGGGAACCGGGAGCTGTATTCTGCTCCCCGGACATTCCTCGCTCTTATTTCTTTCCAATTGACACAGTGTTTGTTCATATCGTTTCTTATCGGATTCGGAGGAGGAATTCGTGACTTTGTCTCATGATGAAACAAAAGCGTTGAATGGTTTGGTTTGCTTTCGAAACTACCCAATCGGGTTTTACGTTCTCAAATACCAATTGATAGAATTCTTTCTGAAGAGCAGCTTCGAAACCTTCCCCCGGTTACCGGCTAGCCATAGTGGCCATCCATTCACCGCTGGAGGTGCCACTGCAACCGCCACTTCCTAGGTTAGCGCTTTCCGGCTTTAAGGCTCTTCTCAATTTCGAGGAGGCGAGCCGCCATTTCAGATTGGGCATCCCTCAGTTGTCGCACTTCATCTTTCAATTTGGTATTTTCATCTTTTAGCGAGGCGATTTCCCGCTCGTTGGCCTTGCACATTCCGTAAAGTTCTTTGGTGGCCTCAATCAATGGCGCCACGAATCCTTGGTATTTGACGGCCTTAAGTCCAGACACGGGATCCGTCACCACGAGTTCCGGGAATATCTCTTCCACTTCCTGAGCGATCAAGCCGATCTCCGGTTTGCCGTCTTTAATCCAGTTGAAGCGCACGCCGCGTGAGCGAAGGATGGATTCCAAACCTTCAACCGCGCGAATGTCGGTCTTTAAGCGGCGATCCGAGGTCGATACGAAGGCCACGCCTTTAACATTGCCCATGACCTCTAACATTTCAGAGGGCACCTGCGTGCCGATACCCACAAAACCTGAGGCGTTGCTGTTCACCACTTGGCCCCATTGATTATTCGAATAAACATCGAAGCGGTTTAAGTTGGTGTTGTAGCGGATCATCCCGTTAATGCCACCAGGGCGGCGGACCGTGGTGTCGCGAGGAACGATGACTGAGCTGTGGTTGACTCCTGTGCCGTTAATCACAAGAGCGGCGCCTAGATCGTTAGGTCCGGTTCCCGCATTGCCAATTTCAACAAAATTATCAGTGCCCCATATCATAATGGGATAGGTATTTGTTCCATCCACTGAAAGGCGAAGATTTCCACCATTGGAGTTCAGAATCATTTCGCCTGTCGATTGAATGTCGAAGCGGTCGAACGAAGTTATGGTTGGGTAGGTGCCGCCGGCCTTTAGAGAAAGCTGGCTGGCGGCGCCGGCATCAAGTAGCACCTCGGTCCCTGCGCTATTGTAAACAAATCCGGCGCTAGCCGCGAATGCCCCGCCGCTATTGTATTGCACTTCTGTGGTGGCGCCCGCCGCGGATCCCGCAGCGCCGCCAATCATATTGGTCCATGTACCGGATTGGTAAGCTTCAAACTTCGAGAGATTCGTGTTGTAACGGATCATGCCGTTGACGCCCGTGGTGGGGCGGCGACTGGTGAGATCGCGAGGAACAATCAAACTGCTGAAATTTACTCCAGTCCCTCTAACATCTAATATCGATCCACCAGCCGGGGTTGTAGTTGCTATACCGACTCTTCCAGTGCCCGCGTCTATCATTAACTCTGGAACCGGTCCAAAAGCACTTATCCAAAGATCATCGCCCAAACCCTCATTGTTGTTGCGCGAATCAATTCCCCATTTCCCGACTCCATTTTTGTAAAACGCGAGTGAGCTGATTTCGTCGACACCACCGGTTGGGTTGTCGACTACAATGTTTGCGGCCGTGCTGGCTTCACCAGAGATGTGCAATAGTCCCAAGGGAGCATTGGTTCCGATACCTATGTTACCATTGTTGGCTATGCGTATGCGCTCAACGCCAGCGGTACTGAAGGCGATTTGTCCCGTGCCCACGGCCCACATGCCGGTGTTGGACTGACCCAGAGCGATTCCGGGAGCGGTGCCTGTTCCATAAACAGATAACATTTGTGTAGTGGCCGTGTGGTTACCAAGATTGTCGCCCGCGCCGCCCGCGCTGACCATATTGACCCAGTTACTGGATTCATAAACTTCAAACTTGGAGAGATTGGTGTTGTAACGGATCATGCCGTTCACGCCGGTAGTGGGGCGGCGGGCGGTGAGGTCGCGCGGAACGATCACTGAGCTAAAGTTCACGCCGGTGCCGTTGAGGTCGAGAATGGTGCCGTTAAGCGGAGCGATGGTTCCGATCCCCACGGTTCCGTTGTTTTTCATAGACATTTTGTCGCCTTGGCCGGGGCCGCTGCCGGTTCCATTGGCGCCGATTCTTAGGGTGTCGGTGGCGGCGTCGGCTCCCACAAACCAAGTGCTGCTCGCGCCGGCTTCCATTCTTAAAAATGCGCTCGAGGATACATGGGTTGAATCCAACCAAAGCTGTGAATTGGAGGCGCTGCCGTTGTCGGCATTGAAGACCCGAAGTGCAACTGGAGTCATCGAGGAATTTTGATTCACGTTAAATACCATGGGGCCCGCAAATACGGGGCCGACGGTGACATTTCCAGAGGAGTCGACCCGCATGCGCTCGGTGCCGCCGGTGATGAAAGCCAACTGATCCAGGCCCGGTTTGTAAAGACCAGTGTCGGCGTCACCTAGGAAAGTGTAACTCGGAGTCGCGGCGGTACCGGCTAATGCCAGGATGGCGGTCGTAGCGGTGTGGTTACCAAGATTGTCAGCGGCGCCGCCACTTGAAACCATATTGACCCAGTTACTGGATTCATAAACTTCAAACTTCGAGAGATTAGTGTTGTAACGGATCATGCCGTTCACGCCGGTAGTGGGGCGGCGAGCGGTGAGGTCGCGCGGCACGATCAAACTGGAGAATCCTGTGCCCGTGCCGCGAACATCCAAGATCGCTCCGTTCAGAGGCGCATTGCTGCCGATTCCAATTCTAGCCGCGGAAATTACGTTCCCCGTTCCGCCGACATTTACGCCGTAGATGATGTTGCCGATGTTCATTTGATTGCTGAGAGTGGCTGAGGGCAATTCGATGTTGTAGCCGAGGGCGAGATTGTTACTACCGGTCGTCAGGGTTTGTCCCGTTTGAAAGCCGATCAGTATGTTGTTGTCGGCGGCGGCCATGCTGTAGCCGGCGGCGTTGCCTAGGACCACGTTGCGGTTCTTGGTTCCTACCGTTCGCATGGCTTGCGAGCCGAGCGCCACGTTGTCGTCACCGGCCGCGGCATAGCCGAGCGCGGTGTCACCAAGTGCCGTGTTGCGGAATCCACCATCTATTTGGTGCGCGGCCAATGAACCGACGGCGGTATTGGAATCGCCAGTGGTGTTCGTGGTTAATGCGTAAAATCCCACGGCCGTATTTACATCGCCACTGAGATTGAAATACATGGCTTGGCGGCCGACCGCCACGTTTTGCGAGCCGATGGTATTTTGGCTCATGGCACTTGTGCCAACCGCCACGTTTTCGATTCCGGCACCGGCGCTGGCAAAGGCGCCATGGCCAAGAGCGGTATTGGAGGTTCCGCTGTTCGCGGCTCCCACGCCGGCCGCCAGAAACAGGTTGGTATTCGGCACAGACGAAATCGCGTCATTCAGTCCATCGATGTCACTGGCTCCGGAGCCGGCCGCGACCATATTGGTCCAAGTGCCAGCTTGGTAAACTTCAAACTTCGCGAGGTTGGTGTTGTAACGGATCATGCCGTTCACGCCGGTGGTGGGGCGGCGATTGGTGAGATCGCGCGGAACGATTAAGCTTGAGAAGTTAACCCCGGTGCCGTTTAAATTTAAAATCGAACCATTCAGCGCTGCTGTCGTTCCTATGCCGACGTTTCCGGCTCCCGAAAAACGCACGGTTTCCGTCAGACCGGAAAAAAACCGGATGGGATGTCCCGCAGGAATGTTATTTTGATTCGAAGGCGTGGCACCAATCGTCAATCCGCTTCCATCATGGCCCATTACGCCATAATCGCCGGCCCAGAAGCCGTCTCCAGTTCCCCATCCACCTGCCGTAATCGTTCCCACGACATCAAAATTAACTGCTCCTGGCAACATTGTTCGAGGTGCTGTTGTTCCAACTCCGACGTTGCCATTTGCGGATAACCGTAAACGCTCAACCCCCGCGGTATTGAAGGCGATTGAACCAGTGCCCGCGGCCCACATGCCGGTGTTGGTTTGTCCGATGAAGGAATATCCAGGTGCGGTGCCGGTTCCAAGAGTCGATAAGATTTGTTGAGTTGCGGTGTGGTTGCCGAGATTGTCGGCGGCGCCGCCGCTTGAAACCATGTTGACCCAGTTGTTAGATTCATAAACTTCAAACTTCGAGAGATTGGTGTTGTAACGGATCATACCGTTAACCCCGGTGGGGCGTAGGGCTTGCGTATCGCGCGGAACAATAATTGAGCTGAACATCGTACCTGTGCCGTTGATATCCAAGCGGGCACCATTCAATGGTGCGTTGGTGCCGATGCCGATTTTTGCGGTGGAAACGGCGGTTGATGTTCCGTTAACGCCGGTGCCGAAAATAATATTGCCAATACTTAAGAAATTGCTAGTGCTAACGAGCGGAGTGTCTATGTCATGACCGATGACAATATTGTTCGATCCAGTGGTCAGCGCATCCGCCGCGTGATAACCGATCGCTATATTATTATCACCGGCCAGAATGGCTGTTCCCGCTTGCGATCCGATAAAGACGCTATTGATGGAATTCGAATTCGGGGTAACTCCCTTGCCCGCCTCAAAGCCAATTGCTACGGTGTCGGAGATGATAGATTGTTGATCCAAGGCGGAAATTCCAATGCCAATATTGCGATTGCCTGTGGCCTCGCTCAAAACATCATTTCCGACTGCGACATTGTTATCTCCGGTCATGACCTGAAATGAGTTTGACCCGATTCCGATATTTGAATTGCCACTAAGTTGCCAACCGGCACTCGCGCCCACGACCGTATTTTGTTGACCGTTGCCGCCAAACATATAGGCACTGTTGCCTACCGCTGTGGTGTAGGTCGCGCCGGTGGTGCTCAGCATGGCCGACGAACCAACGGCCGTATTGTTTGACCCGCCCGTAAGGGCATTTAAAGCGTCCGTGCCGAAGGCTGTATTATCCGCGCCAGTTACTGCCGCGGCCATGGCTCCCTGGCCGACTCCGGTACTATTGATGCCTGAAGCCAGAACGCCAGTAGTGGTCCCGAGATACAAGACGTTAGCGGTCGTACGGCCGTCGGTGAGAGAGTCAATATTGCCTGCGCCTTGGCCGGTGACGAGGCTGTACCAATTTCTATTTTCATAAACTTCAAACTT
>JANMVK010000232.1:0-2360 GCA_031392725.1 Pseudobdellovibrionaceae bacterium | reverse complement strand
GACTAAACAATTGGCAGGTTATTAAAGCTTCTTTGGACAAGGATAAGAAGACGCTCAAAGCACTAACTGATATTCGCGATGTATCGAATGATATGTATAAAACCGTGCAAACAAAAGAGTGGCAACGCCTGCCCCAGCTCTTCGACCGCGAATTTGAGGCCCGGGTGCGCTTGTCAACGTCGTTTTCGAGTCCGGAGATCGACCGCCTTCGTAATGCCGCTTTAAAGTCGGGCGCTTCGGCTGTTAAGATATGTGGAGCGGGTGGCGGAGGCTGCGTTTTAGTTTGGTCGGAACCGTCCCGCAAAGCAGAGGTCGAAGCCGGATGTCGCGAGCAAAAGTTCGACGTACTAAAAGTAAAAGCCGCCGTGTAAAAGCGGAGGCACCCGGGGTTTCGGGGGAAACTCTCGCGGCTTCCATGCGCAAACGAAATTTAAAATTTCACCGTTTTATCGGCGTGGCTTTAGGTGGCGGCAAAACCGACCGCACTTGTCTTTCGGTCATCGAGTACTATCCCGATCAGCAAAAAATATTCTTGAGCCGCTTGTTCGATAAAATCAAAACCGACGGTGATATTTCCGCCGACTGGCAGATCCATAAATTGATTACCAAGTGCCCGCCTCCGGTGGAGAGCGTGTCGTTTGATGTGCCATTGGCGCTGCCGATCTGCACAATGTGTCCGATTAAGTGTCCGGGATATGAATTGTGTCAGGAGCCCCACATTTTGTGGATGTGGAAGCACTACCGCTCACTGGAAAAGAAAAAATCTCCTCCGCGATTGTTCACACCTTACACGGAAAGATGTGTCGAACAATTTATCAACAGTGAAATGGAAGAGCCGTTCAATCTGGCGCATGCGATGGGATCCAATCTCGCGCCGCTCACCGCCCGCGCCCAATTTTTAACCCGGCGGCTTAAGGTTAAGTCCCTCGAAGTGTTTCCTAAATTGAGTTTGTGGCGAATGGGGAACGCGCTGAACATGCCGAAATCCAATTTGCGTTTTCACCGCCATTGGGAATCCGGCCAGAGCAGCCGGCAATTGATTTTGAATAAAATGATGGATAAGAGCCTGGCATTTATTTACGACCAGGATGTAAAGACTCTGGTGGACTCGCCACAGGCGTTTGATTCTTTTCTGTGCGCGCTGACTGGCCTATTGTCCTTTATGGGCCATTGCGAAGTGCGCCCGCGCGGCTTTCCTAAGCGCGAAAGTTGGATTGAGATTCCGAAAAAGGTATTTCCCTGGCCGTAGGTCGGTACTGACTGCGCCAATATTAAGATAAACTCAGAGCTACAATGATGCGAGTCTGCGTTTTGCTATTGCTGAGCCTTGTGGGCGCCGCTGCTTGGGCCCAAACCGAACATTCCCTGGTGCGCCGGGTGACGGTGTTTCCGATTAAGGCCGGGCAGGATTTATCGCCGATTGCCGAAGACGTGTGGTGGGAGCTGCGCGAAACTTTGACCCGCGATCACCGCTTTCTCGTGGCCAGCAAAAATTTTCTTATGCAAAAAGATGTGTTTCAAGCGCGCGGAGTCTTGTCTCCGGCCGACGCGATTATTTTAGGCAAACTGCTCGACGCCAACGCCCTGGTCACCACTTTCTTGGATGAACGAACCTTGCGCATGCATGTGTATGAGGGCGAGTACGGGCGGCCGTTGTGGGAGCAGCAAGTGGTGCTGCAACCGTCACTGCCGGTGGCGGAACAGTTAAAGCCCGCTGTTTTAAAATTGGCGAAGAATTTTATCGCCTCGGTGCCGTACCATGGTTTTGTGGTGATCGATCCTTTGCGTGGCCGCCCGGTTTACCAAGAGGGCCGGCGTTTGCTGGTCAAAGCGGAAATCGGTTTGGGCACGGAAGTGGAAGTGGGCGACACCGTGCAATTGGTGCGGATTTACTCCGATCACATTAAGCCGCTGTTCACTCATGGCGCCTCGGTCGAAGTGTTCGCCGAGGGCCGCGTGGTGGAGCAATCGGGTGACTCGATTGTGGTGGAGCTCGACCGCTTGAACCGCGCCAATGTGATTCAAGAGGGAACCTTGGTGCGCGTGCCAAAGGAACTCAAGCGCCTGCAGCAACTTTACGCCATTCAAGATTCATTGAAAAATAAAATTGATCCGGAATTTTTCTCGCCCGGCATGACCAGCTCCAAGCAGGAAGAGGCCGAGACTAAACCGCTGGTGACCTCGCTGATGTTCGTGGCCAATCTGGCCGCCTTTCTTCTTCTCGCGTTTTAAGGGGGAATTCTTTTGCTCTCAAGAAATTCGCTGCCGATATGTATGGTTTTTGTTATCGCATTGGGCGTGATGTTCTCACGTCCGGCGTTTGCCCGCGTGGCCACCGGCAGCAGCGGCGGACATTTTCA
>JANMVK010000217.1:0-2436 GCA_031392725.1 Pseudobdellovibrionaceae bacterium | reverse complement strand
GTGGTCAACGTGACCAATGATTCTTGGTACGGCACGTGGGAGGAACCCTATCAGCATTTGTATATGACCTTGGCGCGGGCGATTGAAG
Organism: Pseudobdellovibrionaceae bacterium; assembly: GCA_031392725.1. GTDB lineage: Bacteria > Bdellovibrionota > Bdellovibrionia > Bdellovibrionales > UBA1609 > JALHOQ01. The sequence continues at coordinate 2,348 of JANMVK010000217.1, read as the reverse complement.
TGCGGCGGCCTTTGGTGCGTTCCACCAACACCGGAATCTCTGGCGTTATTCTCGCCAGCGGTGAGATCCTGCCACTGTCTCCTTTACACAAGGAATGGTTCCAACTATACGAAGTTCCATATCTGGCCAATCCCCCCACCACTGCGTTTATGAGTTGGGGTTTTTGGTTGATACCGGTTTTGAACATTTTTGTTTTACTGATTGCCGTGATGAAAGGGCGCCGTGACTAATCTGGATTGGGAAGAAATTTTAAAACGCCTGTCCGGCTTTGCCACCAGCCAGGTGGGCCGCGACCGTTTGCAATGGCTTAAGCCGTTGCCTTCGTCGGCCGAGGCCGGGCGCAGTTTTAGTGAAACCGATGAAGTGATGAAGGTCTTGGCGCTTGGCAAACGCCCGTTTATGGAAAGCGCCGATCTTTATTTAATTTGGCATGGGCGCTTACGCAAGGGCGCGGTGCTAAAAACTCTTGAGCTGCGCGATATCCGGCATTTTTGCTTGGAGGTTTTGGCGTTAAAAGAAATTTTAAAACCGCATACCTCCCCTTGGATCAAAACTGTCGGCGATGCCCTGATGGATGCCACTGAACCGCTTTCGGCGATTGATCAGATCATGACTCCCGAGGGTGAAATCCGAACGGATGCCTCCGAGCTTTTATACAAATTGTTTAATGAAAAAAATCAGGTGGTGCGGCAGACGCAGGGAATTCTGGACCGCTTGATCCGCCAGCACGAGATGGAACCGGTGCTGCAAGACCGCTACGTCACCAACCGCGAAGGCCGCTGGGTTTTGCCCGTGCGTTCAGGGAAGCAGCATTCGTTTGAAGGGATCATTCACGCTTCGTCGCAAAGCAAGCAGACTGTGTTTATGGAGCCGAAGGAAATTATTCCTCTGAATAATCGCCTGCGCCAAATCGAAGTGGATATCGAGGAAGAAATTGAACGGCTGCTCCGGCAGTTGAGTGAATACCTGCTTGGCCGCATTGAGGATCTTGAAGGCTCCTATAAATTGCTGGTCGACGCCGATGTGCGCTTCGCCCAAGGCCAGTTGGCCACTCATATTCAAGCCACGCCGTGCGAGTTCACCGATGAAGAGATCGTGTTGAATGATTTAAAGCACCCGCTGTTGATGTTCGCCAATTTTGAAGTGGTGGCCAATAGTGTTCATCTTAAGGGGGACCAGCGGATTTTGTTGTTGTCGGGTCCCAACGCCGGCGGCAAGACCGTGTTGTTGAAATCGGTCGGCTTGGCCGCGCAGATGGCGCGCTGTGGATTACTGGTAGCGGCGGGGGAGGGTTCGCGCCTGCCGTTTTTTAAAGAAATTCACGTCGCCGTGGGCGATTCGCAGAGTGTCGATCAGCAGCTTTCCACTTTCGCCGCCCATCTAAAAATCTTAGGCGAATCCGCGGCCGCTCGCGGTCCGTCGTCCCTGTTGTTGATCGATGAAATTTGCGGTTCGACCGATCCTGAGGAAGGCACCGCGCTGGCGCGCTCGTTTATTCAGGAATTCGCCCGCAATGGCAGTTTCGGTGTGATCACCTCTCACCTGGGACCCTTGAAATTGGGTTGGGAACCCGGCAGCGGCGTGACCAACGGCAGTTTGGAATACGACAACAAGACCGGCAAGCCCACCTATATGTTTTTAATGGGCGTGCCCGGCCAATCACTGGCGCTGCAGACCGCGCGCCGGGTGGGTGTGGATCCCAAAATTATTGATCAGGCGTTAAATTTTTTGAGTCCCGAGAATAAAAAATATCACGCCGGCCTGGAAGAAGTGGAGCGGGTGAAGGAAGACCTGCGCAAGCTGATGACTCAGGTGCAGGGTGAGCGCGCGGAAGCCAAGCAGGAAAAAAGTAAATATCATGCATTGGCGCAAAAATTTGAAGTGGAACGCGAGAAAATGCTCGATCAAGCCGTTCGCCGCGCAGAAAAAAAGATCGACAGCATGATCGAAAACACCAAAGTCGACGATGTATTCCGCAAACACGAACGGCTGGAACAAATTAAACAAAATATGCCGGAAATCGTAAAGGCCTCCTCGGTGGCAAAAAACACCGCGCCCAAAATCGAAAGCGCCGAGGATTTCGCCCGCGCCTTCCCGCCCGGCACCAAAGTCTTCGCGCCCTCCGTGGGCCGCGATGCCGTGATTCAATCCCAACCCAATTCCAAGGGCGAAGTTTCGATTTTGTCCAACTCCATGCGCCTGTTGGTGCAGTGGTCGCAACTGCGCCCGCCCCAGCAGGCCAGCAACCCCACCACCGACGTGATTCGCAAGGTGGGAGAGATCACCTCACCTTTGGAACACGACCGCACGGTGGACTTGCGCGGTCAGAGTTTGGAAGAGGCTTTGGG
>JANMVK010000200.1:0-3117 GCA_031392725.1 Pseudobdellovibrionaceae bacterium | reverse complement strand
TAAATCCGTGCTCGCGCTAAATATGCCGCCCGTAGCTCAGAATTGGACTGTGCCCACCATCGAAAAGTATTAATCCGAACATCGTGCTTGTTGCAGAGTTCCTCAGGACTGATTTCGGTACACTACACCCATTCAATCCTCCAGCAAACGTTCCGCATGAAGGGGCGATCGAATAAAGTTCTCCCTTCCATTAAACTCTTCGGCCAAAAACCTGGCCCAAAGTAGTGGTTTAGAGCCCTGTTTAGCAGTTGGCATAGTCAAACCCTCGGAATCAGGCCGCCAGATGTTACGAAAATTTGTTAACTTTTTAATTTGGTTTAGTAGAAAATGGGACAGCCAATGACTCATTTCACATGCGTGGATGCGTGCTCATATAGGTCACTGTCTAAACAAATTATTCTCTATGTAGCTAAACTAAAGCCGTAGAAATCCGAAAGCTAAAGAGGACTATGACTGGAGACCGATGAAGACCACCGCGATTTGGTTCGACTTAGGGCAATATCTAAAGGCACAGCGTGAAAGCAAGAATCTGACGCAGGCTGATTTGGCCAAATCGATCAAGCTAAAATCACCTCAGTATATTAGTAACTGGGAGCGCGGTCTAATCAGTCCGTCAAAAAGGGTGATGGGCGTCCTGATGGCGGAGCTTGATTTAGATGTAGAAATTGTAACAGATTTTTTGCTTCAAAAAGCTAGGAACAAAATTATTCGCGAGATTCAGGTTGCCAAGGATTCTAGCCTACGCAGACGCAAAAAAGTTGAAATGTCGAAGCGAAAGCAACTCCCGGTTGGACGGACCTCGCCATCCCGCGGTTTTTAGTAACCGTTATACAAATTAACTGAATAAAAAATTAGTTATTTAACCGGCGGATTTGCTTGAAGCGGGGGTCGTCATCCAGCGAGAACTGGAGATTGGCGTTACGCGCGGAATGGATGTCTTGCAGGATCAACAAGGCTTGCGAGGCGGCTGGCGCGGCTTGTTTAGGCTTGTCATGGCAAATGCCTTCTACGGCGGCGGCCAGCACGCTGATTTCGGGAATGCCGTAGGTTTTACCGGTGCCTTTTAATTTATGAAAGGCGTCCTGAAGCATTTCGACGGCCGAACCGGCGCTGATGTGTTTTTGGATATCGGAAATCTTCTCGGGCAGAGACTGCAAATAATCGCGCTGCAAGTTTTTTAGCATTTCATCAAAGCTCATGCGGCGGCCCTTTCCTTTTCCACGAGTTCTTCCTGGCCGGTACTATACCGCCACTCGGGCAGGGTAAAGTAAAATGTGGAGCCTTCTCCGGGTGTGGAGCGGACATTGATCTCGCCGCCATGCTGCTCCACTAGGGCGCGCGCGATGGCTAAACCCAAACCTGTGCCCTTGACCAAAGGATTGTTGGCGTTGGTGGCTTGGCGGAATTTTTGAAAGATCGCTTCTTGATCCTGCGGGTCAATGCCGCGGCCTTGATCGCTGACTTCCACGGTCAATTTAGAATCATCGTCCACTTCGCAGCGCACGAGTACGCGGCCGCCCTGGGGAGAAAACTTAATCGCATTGGAAACTAAGTTGGTCAGCACCTGCTGAATGCGGTCCTCATCCATGTAGGCGTCAATCGGCGGCATGGCTTCCATCACCAGAGAAACGTGCGCCTGTTGCGCCAAACCGTTAAGCGATTGCAGGCAGACGGTCACCAGTTGATTCAGCGGATTCCAATCCTGCGTCAGCGGCAGTTTGCGCGCTTCGATTTTGGCCAAATCTAAAATGTCATTAATCAAACGGATCAAACGGTCGGTTTCATTCTCGGCGATCGAGAGTAAATTGGCCGCCATCTCATTCATTTCGCCGACCACACCGGAGCGCATCAGACTGAGTGAACCTTTGATCGAAGTCAGTGGCGTGCGCAGTTCGTGGGAGGCGATGCTTAGGAAATCAGACTTGGCTTGATCCAGCGTTTTCAATTGTTCCATATTGGAAATCACCCGCTGCGCGAGTGAATTAAAAGTCGACTGCATCTGGCCGATTTCATCCATCGAGGGCACGTTGAATTGATACGTGTAACGGTCATTGAGAAAGTCGACCATTTTGCGCGATAAACTTTTTATGGGTTTTATCACCGCGCGCTGCAGGAACAGCGGCAGCCCGATAAAGCCGATGGCCAAGGTCAGCATGGTGAGGCCGGCGAAATACAGCAGGCGGTTTTCAAGATAATTGAGCTGCTCGCGCGTGAAACGCTGGAACTCCACTTCGTTTTTTAAAAATACACTGTGGCGCTGGTGAATATTAGCTTGGTGGCCTTCGTTATACGCCTGAATCAGCGATGAGAATTCTTCCATCCTCCGCGGCGGCATAAGCTTGGCGCGGTACCCCTGCAGGCGGCGCAACTGATCGGCGAAAGGCTTTTGCTGGTTTAAGGCCGCGACTTCATCGCGCACGACATAAGACATTTCCAGTTGGCGGCGGGTGTTGCGGAATACGTGAAAGGTATTGTAACTGACGTAAGCCAGCGTCAGCGTGGTGGCGGTGAACAGGCTGAGCAAAAAGAACATGCGGAAGCGGATGCTGGTCACCGAACCCCCTTCAAACAGTCCTCGATCTGCTTGGCCAGCTTCATGGGATCAAACGGTTTGGGAATAAAACCCGTGCCGATTTCAATAAATTCGCGAATGTCGGATTCTTGCGATTTGGCGCTTAAAAAAATCACCGGCTTGGGATTGGCTGACTGCGCTTTATAAGCCTTGCACACGCGCACGCCGTTCATTTTAGGCATCATCTCATCGAGCAAGATCACATCGAATTGTTCAGTGAGCGCCTCACGCAGGGCATGTTCGCCATCGGCCACCACGGTGACGGTGTGACCCGCTAGTTTTTCCAGCGAGATTTTGGCGATAATTGAAATGTTGGGATCATCTTCGGCCAGCAGAACTTTCACTGGTCACCTCACGACGCGGCCTTGTTGGCCGAACCATGGGAGTACAGCCACTTGCGGATTTTCTGTAAGAACGCCTCGCGGGCGCCGAGAAAAATCATCTGCGCGCGGTAGTTGCCGGTGGGTTTGTCCAATTCCACGCTTAAAACTTTCATGGCGGGGACTTGCACATCAAGAGCGGTAAAAAAGTCGGCGGTGATTTCC
>JANMVK010000172.1:0-1037 GCA_031392725.1 Pseudobdellovibrionaceae bacterium | reverse complement strand
CCGGGATCGGCGTGCCGCAGATCACCGCGATCAGCGAGTGCGCGCGGATCGCCGTGCGTCACGACGTGCCGATCATCGCCGACGGCGGCGTGAAGTCCTCGGGAGACGTGGTCAAGGCGATCGCCGCCGGCGCCAACTCCGTGATGATCGGCAATTTACTGGCCGGCGCCGCTGAGAGCCCCGGGGAAACCATTTTGTATCAGGGCCGCACCTACAAAATTTACCGCGGCATGGGCTCAATGGGCGCCATGAAGAAGGGCTCCAAAGACCGTTATGGGCAAATGGAAGTCACCGATCACGACAAACTTGTTCCTGAGGGAATCGAGGGCCGCGTGCCTTACCGTGGTTCCGCGCGCGGAATTTTACATCAATTGATCGGCGGAGTGAGAAGCGGGATGGGTTACATGGGCGCGAAGAACATCGATGACTTGCAGAAGCGCTCCAAATTCGTGCGCGTCACTCCGCAGGGGTTGCGTGAGTCACACGTTCACGATGTCAGTATCACCAAGGAAGCGCCGAACTACCGTCTAGAATAGCCTTAACGGAATTTTCCGTGGGCCTGACCCACGATTACGCTGATCTCCCTGAGCAGGTTTTGAATGGCCAGCTCTCGCGTCGGACCGATGGGATCGAAGTCACGGCCCATGAAGGCTAACTCCAATGTTCCCGAGAGAAAAATCACGCGGGCGGCGAGCTGATGGTATTCGATTGTGCCGATCCGCTGTTGCGCGGGCGTAAGGCCGGCGAATTTTCCGGGTAACAAACCGATCGCTTGCACCAAATGAGCGCGCAAGTCCCGGACTTTATCCGCCGCCAAAAGATAGTCCTCCGACTTGGCGGAGTGCACCCACACTTCATCAAGAATGTATCCCATTGCGGTCATGCGCTGGCGCAAGGTGAGCGGTTCTTCCGCTTGTCCAACACTTGAAAAAAATGTGAGCGCGGCAAATGACAAAATAAAAAACTTCATAGAAATTCCCTTCGGTTAGTTGCCTGTGTGATTAGCAAACAACGGTCCATGAGCTAGGTTCGTTTAC
>JANMVK010000170.1:0-2037 GCA_031392725.1 Pseudobdellovibrionaceae bacterium | reverse complement strand
CCCCAGGTGTCGATCGGATACTTTTTGGTGCCCTTAAACATCATGTGCTCGAAAAAGTGCGCAAGGCCCGTGCGGCCCATGACTTCGTCCTTGGAACCGACGCGGAACCAGGTCTGCACGCTAACCGCCGGCAAGCTGGTGTCGGGGTGAAGTAGCACGGTCATGCCGTTTTTCAGCTGATATTTTTCCACGGGGAATTGAATGGCTTTTTCCAAATTGGCGGGTGCCGCCGCTCCCGCTTGAACACAGGCCAAAAGCACAAGGGCGATCCAAAAGCGAAACATCATGTAACCTCCAGATAGGTTACTTATTTTCGCGATGATAGGGCTTGGAGGTCAATTACTGAACGACGAGTTCAGAGAAATAGACGTTTTTAACAACGCCCTTTTTTAAAGAACTATTTAGTTCGGCCACAATCTGGTTTTTCAGGTGAAGTTTACCTTGCACTGTTTCCACATCGCTGAAGCTCTTGCCGTTGAGAATGCGCATAATGGAGTGGCGGGCCTGGGGGCTCATGCCGATCACTTCCTCATAGCCCTCTTCGTCCATCATCTCCAGGGCGAGTTCCAGGCGAATCAAGCGGCGCGGAATGCCTTCAAGATTGGTATTAAAAGGAGCCATGGCGTAAAGCACCGGATCTCCGCGCAGCGTCTCTTCAAAGCTGGCGATTTCGCGCTCGGCCTCGTCATTGCTCGTGGATTTGAGTTGAACACCCAAGGTGGAGACGTAGACCAAATAACTGCCCACGCCCAAGACGGATAGGTTCAATCCCATAAACAAATAGGTGAGAACTTTCTTATAATCCCGCCGGGGTGCTACAGGTGTATCGCTGGCCATGAGCTAGCCTCCACATTGCTTATCGGACAATTGACCATGGCCTAAAGTCCTGGCTACATTGCTTTACTCTATGCCAATTCTCCCTCGTAGTTTTCATCTGGCCCTTGGTCTAAGTGCAGTTTTGCTTCAAATTGCTACACTTGAGCGGAGCTTTGCGTCAGAAGATGCGAATACTGTCGAACAAACAGATCCCGTCGCCGAAGTGCCTCCTGAGGGAAAGTATCCGGTCACATTACTGTCGCTGGCTTCAGACAACGGCGTGTTTTCGCAATACGCATTTCTGGTGGATAAAAAGGCGCGCACTTTGACCGTGTGGCAACACGACGGCGACCGGGTGAAATTGGTCAGCTCGTGGCCCACCGACATCGGCCAAAAAGACGGCGACAAATTGGTGGCCGGCGATAAGCGCACGCCCGAGGGCGTTTATTTTTTCCAAACCACCATGGACGGCAAGCGCGTGAACTATAATGAGTACGGCAATCGCATTTTCACATTGGATTATCCCAACTATTTTGACCGCCTCGAGAAAAAAACCGGAACCGGCATTTGGTTTCACGCCATTCCCGACACTAAGACATTGTTGCGCGGTTCGCGCGGCTGCGTGGTTGTGCGCAACAAGGTGATTGATTCTTTAGCCCAGTACATTGAGTTGAAACGCACGCCGATGGTGATTTCCAATTCGGTGGAGTATGTGGATTTAAAACAGTGGCAAGAGCTAAAGGGAACTTATCAATCGTGGCTCGAAGGCTGGCGCCTAAGCTGGATGGGCAAAGATATTGAAGCTTATCTTGGCCGGTACTCGGAACGTTTTATGTCCAACGGCATGAACAAAACTAAGTGGCGAGCGTATAAGACGAATTTAGCCGAGCGCTATAAGCACATTGATGTGACTTTGAAGGATGTGCAGATTTTTCTTCAGGGGCCCCGGATTGTTCTGCGATTTTTGCAGGCTTATAAGTCCAAACAAGGCCACCCCTGTCAGCACGGCCAGCGCGGGCCGGATCAGCAAGTGTCGAATCATTTTTTTCTCCTCCTGGCGGTTGGCTGGCTGGCGGTCGGCTGCCGCTTCCTTGAGCAACTACTGCAACTTGGCATCGCCATAAACCTGGTCATCCGGCGGTGCATCGGCCGGCATGCGAAAACTCTCGCTGGCCCACGCCCCCAGATCGACATTTTTGCAGCGCTCGCTGCAGAAGGGAC
>JANMVK010000672.1:0-2210 GCA_031392725.1 Pseudobdellovibrionaceae bacterium | reverse complement strand
ATCATCGTCACCCGATGTCCTCGCGCGCGAAGCTGACGGCCAAGCCAGATGAAGGTGAAGACATCGCCCGCGCTGCCGACTGGAAGGAGGAGGATGTGCGACATGCAGAGTGCCGGTGATCAATACGGCCAGCGGAATTTTCTTAAAGGTGGAGGGCCGGGCTAAATTGTTTTCAGTGCCGGCCGGACGTTTGCGCGGCCGCAGATCCAATTCTCCCGGCAGCAACGACGCGGAAAAATATTTGCGGGTGATGGGCAGCCGGTCCCCGTCGAGCAAACGGTACAAGCACAAAGCCTCGTCATTCAGCCCTCCGCCGTTGTCGCGCAGATCGAGAATCAAGGCGGCGGGATCCACGCTCATCAAAATTTGCAGCTCGGTCTCGGCCACTTCACAGGTGCCTTTGCGGAAGCTGTCGATTTTCATCAGCGCAAACTTGCGGCCAAAGGCCTCCCCGATTGTACTCTTAAGATTGGTGTCGGTGGTGGAGGTGCCAAGGGTCTGATTGAGCAGCGCCAAAGGCACAATGGCCGAATGCGCGTCGAACCGGCCAAGATATTTATTCACCATCAAGCCGTACATCATCGATTTATGCGGATGGCGGGGCACTTCATCAATTTTTTTAAGCCACTGTTCAAAATCAGGCTCAAACGATTGCATCTTCCAATCGAGTTCCATAGTGGCGGGCAGAATCTTTTCATCGCTAAGAATCGCTAGCCCTTTTTTCACGGCTTCATGGCAGGCCGTAAAAAAGGTCTTGTTCTTGCCGCACAATTTGTTGTTGATAAACTTCTTGGCGTAGCCCACATCCAGGTCCACTTCCCGCCAGATATCGGGCCCCTGCGAGGGCTGAAAAGTGCCCTGCGCGAGTGGAATCATCAGAAAAAGAGCGGTCGCAACGTACAGTCTCATAGGCGTTCCGCCCTACATTGCAGATTATGTGCCCTTTTAGGGGGGTTTTTAGGCCCTAAATATGGGTTTTAAAGCTGGTTTTAAGGGGGAATTCCGCGAAACGGCAGCCACTGTGCGCGGATTCGACAGGCCATTGTTTATCAGGCACACTGTCGGATTCAGGAGTGGAACATGATCAAATTTCTGTTGTCCCTTAGTTTTTTGATGGTGGCCGGATGTGCGACGGCAAGTGCCGGCAAAACAGACGGCTTAAAACGCCTTCCGAGTGGGTCCTCCAGCCTGCCCATCGCAATCCCACTCATAAAAGGCGCGTACCAAGGTCCGATTGATATCAATCCCCAGGGCGCCACCCGGCTCGCAGCCAAAGTCTACTTGCCGCTTCAATACGACACCAAAGACAAATGGCCGCTGGTCATTCTGCTGCACGGATTTAGCGGAACGGCCGAGGATGAAGACTCTTACCTGACTCTGCGCTACCGGGTCTCGAGTAAGGGATTTATTCTTCTGACTCCTCAAGGCACCGCGGTGCCGAAGGGAACCATCATACCCGACGGCTCTGACATCTCAGGGTATCCATTTTGGAACGCGACGGATTATTGCTGCGATTTTGGCAAAACCAATGTGGATGACGTCGGATATCTCAGGCAGTTGATCGCCAAAGTGAAGGCCGACTATCATGTGGACTCGTCGCGCGTGTACCTGTTTGGGCATTCAAACGGAGGTTTTATGGCCAACCGCTTGGCCTGTGAATTTGGGGAGGAGCTTGCTGGAATTGCCAGTCTCGCCGGTGGCGCGTACAAGAGTCCGGCCCAATGTCGGAATCCCAAGCCAATCCCCTTCTTGCAAATTCACGCGGTCAATGATGACACCATAGTCTATGGTGGGACCCCGCAATACGCCGGAGGCCAGGACACGATTCAGCAATGGGTATCACGCAACGGCTGCGCCGGTCCCGGCAAAACTGGCGCGCCAAAAGATTTTCTGTTTATGATCCCGGGCCCCGACACCTCAGAGCGCGTCTGGAATAAGTGTGCTAGTGGAAAAGATGTGGTGTTTTGGACCATCAAAAAATTTGAGACTCAAGGGCACAATCCTCACGTGCCGCTGTTCAATCTCAATTTTTCCGATGCGGTTTTAAATTTTCTATTGAGTCACAGATCGCTCCATTGATACCCTACCGGGATGATCAATTTAAACGACATCAAAGCCCGTATTCCAAAGACGCCGCCCGCCCGCGTGATTCATTCCATCGACAAATTCCGCGCGGTTATCAGCCGGGTGCACCGCCGGCTTGTGCCCAA
>JANMVK010000051.1:0-3126 GCA_031392725.1 Pseudobdellovibrionaceae bacterium | reverse complement strand
CCGTGATCGTCGGGATCGGGGAAGTGCTGTGGGATGTTTATCCCGACGCCGCGCATTTCGGGGGCGCGCCGGCGAATTCCTTGCTCTTCAAGCACTCTGGCTTTGGCGTCCTCAGGAATTTCCAAACCAGCCGGTGTGCGGATGGCGACCGCCAATAGGGCGGGTGATTCCAGAGTTACTACGAAAAGTTCCGGCACCACGCCGATTTGGCGGTTGCTAAACAGATCGGCCGGGTCTTTTCCGGGTTGTGACTGTGGTTTGTTCTGTGTGCAGGCGACGTTGATGGTGATCAATGTCCCGATCACCGCTCTCACTGTGTTGTTAAAAATCAAAGATGTATTCATCCCCTAACCCCCTAGTTACGGAGCAAGGTAGTGCCACGACGGAACTCTGTAAAAGTTTTTAGAAAAAAGGTGTCACATGAAACTATTTACAGGACCGTGTGCGTTAAGAGACTAAAATCACTAGAGCGGGCACTTTGAGATGGATAAAATATTTCTTATACGGAGGAGTCATCATGAGTAAATGGATTGCTACATTAATCATCGCGTTATTAACCAGCGGCGCGCAGGCGCAGAGCCTTTCATTCCAACAGTTGGATCAAGAGGACTTCGAAAATATCGTCAAAGACTTCTCGGCCGTGTTCAATCACACCTCTGTATCGGGTGCGAGCAGTTTGGGCACAATATTTGGATTCGAAGTGGGCTTAGTCGGCGGCATCACTCGCACGGGCCGAGTCGATGCGCTGGCCGATGAAGGTGGCACTGATCAAAATGCAGGCAAAATCCCCCATGGCGAACTTCTCGGCATTATCACCGTGCCCGCCGGAATTACGGTGGAAGCCGGATTTATTCCGAAGGTGGGTAGCAATGAGTTTAAGTTCAATACTTTTACCGGCGCGGTGAAGTGGACGCCCACGGATGTGTTTTTGGATTGGCCGCTCAGTGTGGCCATCAAAGCTCATCTGACCAAAACCAAAGCTGAGTTCAATCAGACCATCGCGACCGTTCCAACCAAGTTTGACTATGACAACACCATCACGGGATTTACCCTGCTCGCGAGCAAAAACTTTGTGCTGGTGGAGCCTTACTTCGGCATTCAAATGTTGAGCGCTAAGGGTAAAATGGATGTGACCGGTTCGACGACCGTGTTTACTGTGCCGGGGCAGTCGGGTTCCGCCAAAGTCAACACCACCGGATTTCTGCTCGGCTGTGAGTTAAAACTGTTGATTGTGAAATTGGGCGCGGAATATCAAAATCTATTCGGCACCAGTCGCTACACCGGAAAATTGTCATTTTATTTTTAAATGAGTTTACAAACCTATAAAGAAAAGCTGAAGGCCGTCTCGCATAAGTTGATTGAAGCGCAACGGCCGGTCCGCATTCTCAACAGCATTCGCACCAATCCTAAGTGGGACGAAGACTTAATCAAAAACAAATTCAAGTCCATTCCCGGTGACGCCAAAGCGTACTACGACAGCATTCCTCTGGGTTTTGATCCCACCGAAAAGCATTTGGAATTGAAGTTGCTCAAAAAGGAAATTGCCACTTCATTGGGCGAGGCCGATGAATTGGGCGTGCACCTGCAGGGCATTTGCAGCCAGTACATGCTGGTTGCGGAAATGCTAAAAAACCGCGGTACGCCTGATTTTTACCGCTTCTCACGCGAGCTGTACGGCAGCCCGAAAGATTGCTTCGCGGAAGACCGCAACACTATTTCCGAAATGTCGCGTCTGCTTTATACGATTTTGAATGGCGTTGGGCCTTCATTGCCGGAAATTCAATACCCCGAAGATATTCCCGCTGAAAAAGTGGTGGAGTCTTTAAACGAACGCTTCGGCACCTATTTTGCCGGCGAAAAAGTCCTGGCTAAATTGTCCGACGGCATCGTGGCCGACGCCGCAGCCGGCGGCGATAAGGTAAAAATCAAACAGGGTGTGATGTTCTCCGCGCGCGATATTGATATTTATGAAGTGCATGAAGGCTGGGTGCATGTCGGCACGACGATGAACGGCCGCCATCAACCGGTGAGTGAATTCCTCAGCATCGGTCCGCCCCGTTGCGCCGCCACCCAAGAGGGCTTGGCGGTGATCATGGAGATCTTCACGTTCCGCAGCACCATTCAGCGCGCCAAGCAAATCAATGACCGCATCATCGCCATTGAGAAAGCCGAGGATGGCGCCAATTTATTAGAGGTCGTCGAGTACATGCGCACCGAGGGCTACAGTGAAAAGGATTGCCTGACCAATGCCTTCCGCGTGTTTCGCGGCGGCACGCTCGAAGGCGGGGCGCCGTTCACAAAGGATATTTCCTACTGCAAGGGCTTTGTGGAGAATTACAATTTCCTCCGCTGCGCCATCCGCGACTCTAAGGCGTTTTTGATTCCATTTATGTTCGTGGGAAAACTGCAGGTCGAAGACGTGCCTCTGCTTTACGCCAAATACCAGGAGGGCTTGGTCGCCGCGCCCCGCTTTTTGCCCATGCATTTTAAGGACCTCAACGGCCTGGCCGTATGGATGAGCTTTTCCAGTTTTTTCAACCGGGTGGATCTGCAAAGCGTTCAGGATCACTACAAAAAGTTGTTTGATCGCTACGTGTAGTTGCGTTAGCTTGCCCCTATGAAACAGATGAAAAATGTCATGTTTTTGTTAATCGGGATCGTCGTCCTCCTTATTGTGGGTGGATTTGTCGTGTCCAACTATTCCTATGTTTTTGCCAAGCGGGTGAAGGGCAAAATTTTGGATGTGCAACGGGTGACAGATCCAAGCGCGTTTCTAGGCTCCAAGGCCACGGCCGAACAAATGCATTCCTATTCTGTGTTGATTCAAGGTGATGATGGCCGGCTCTATACATCCAGTTCCGAAGACCGCCAGTGGCAAGTGGCCACCAAGGGCTATTGCGTGGAAGCCTTGCTGTACCGCTATCCGCCGTGGGATTTTAAATCGGCCAACACCTTTTTTAATGCAAGACTGGTGGAGTTGTATCTTTGTGATGGGCAGACGGCGCCAGCCAATCCGGCTCAGTTGCCGAAGCCGCCATCGGAGCCTGCAGCTCCCGCTCCAACGCCGCCAACAGCACTGCCAACTCCCGAGGGTGCGCTGGCGAAGTAGTGCGGCGTGAAGTGGCC
>JANMVK010000021.1:0-12114 GCA_031392725.1 Pseudobdellovibrionaceae bacterium | reverse complement strand
CGATCAAGGCGCCGGTCACGCTAAACGGCAATGCGATCAATACGGCAATGGGTTGAACAAAAGAATTGAACTGCACGGCCAGAACCATGTAGGCCACCAAAATTCCAAGTAACAAAGCCACGGTTAGGCTGCGGAAACTTTCGCTAAGGCCCGCGGCCGAGCCGTCGAAGGCAAATGAATAACCCTCCGGCAGGGCCTTACGCGCGATTTCCTCGGCCCGTTGGACCACTTTAGCTTGAGACTGGCCTTTGGTGAGCTGGCCGAAAACTCCGATGGAACGTTGCCGGTTGATGCGGGTGATGGTTTGAATGGTGCCGACTTCTTCCATGTTCACCAGGTCGCCGACTGAAATCAGATTGCCGAACTGGTTGCGCACGGAAATTTTGCGGATGTCTTCCCGAGTGAGAATTTCGCCTTCCGGAATTTTCACCCGGATGTCATAGCGCCGGCCCGAAGCCGTGTAACGGCTGACCCGCACGCCCGCAATGGCGGCATTTAAAGTTTTTGCCACGGACTCGACGCTTACGCCTTTGGCGCCCAATTTGGCGCGCAGAGGTTCAATTTGAAGTTCGGGGACGCCCGCGCGGAAATCGGTGTCCATATCCTGGGCGAGTCCCTCATCGGTGAGTTGTTTCATGATTTCCTCAGCCTTTTCATCGAGAATTTTTAGATCAGGCCCACCCAAGTTAAACGACACCGGAAATTGGCGGCCGGAGGTCAGATTGCGTGATGAAATATCGCGCAAGCTGGGGCGGAAACCCTTTACGTCCTTTAATCCTTTGCGAAGTTTATCCATGACTTCAAGGTGAGTCACTTTACGGGATTCACGGTCTTTTAAAGTAATGGGCACAAAAATAGAGTTCACGGTACCGCCGCTCCCCCCGCCGCCGCCGATGGACATCATATATCCCTCGATCTCGGGAATGGCGCGAATAATGGCTTCGATTTGTTCAGCGACCTTCGAGGTGGCTTGCAATGAAGTCCCCACCGGAAGTTGGCCGTTCATCAAAATAAAATTCTGATCCTGAGGCGGCAAAAACTCCTGGCGCACTTGCCGCACCAGGAACATCGACAAGCCAAACGCCACCAACGATGCGACGACCACCACACCCGCATGCCTAAGGGTGACGGCCAAAACCCGCCGGTACCGGGCGGCAAAAGCCTCAAAAATATGATCCAGCTTCGATTCAAATTTGGAAATCTTGGGTGCGGCCGACATAAAAGCCGCCGCGCGCATGGGAGTGATGGTTACCGCCTCGAGCAGCGACAGTAGAACCGCGGCCGACATTGCAATGCCGAACTGGTAAAAGAATTTGCCCGTGATTCCATCCATGAAAATCACCGGCGCGAACACCGCTACAACGGCGAGTGTGGCCGCGGTGGCCGCGGGCAGAATTTCCATGGCCCCGTCATAGGCGGCTTCGTAAGGCTGTTTTCCCATGCGGTAATGGCGTGTGATATTTTCCAGCAGCATGATGGCATCATCCACCACAATGGAAATGGCCAGCGTCAGCGCCAACAGCGTAAAAAGATTTAGCGTAAAACCACAAAAATACAGAACTAAAAAAGTTCCGACAATGGAGGTGGGAACGCTGAACAAAACATTGAGCGCCGCCTGCCAGCTTCCCAAGAATAAAAAACAAACTAGGACGGTGACAATTCCGGCGACTAAAAGTTTTTCCATGGTGGTATTGACCACGGCCCGGGTCGGAGAGGTGAAGTTGACCCTGACATTGAGGTCATAGCCCTTGGGCAGTACCTTTTTTAATTTTTCAGTTTGTGCGATAACGGCATCCGCAAGCTCCACTTCATTGGCCCCGCGCTGCTTGCGGACAGCGATACTCAATGCGGTTTTTCCGTCCACACGCGCGAGCCGGCGGACATCCGACAATCCGTCTTCGACCTCGGCCACGTCGCCAATGGTGAGGATAGCATCCTGAATATTGGCGCCCCCACGGCGGAGGATCCGTAGTTTCTTAATTTCGTCCACGCTGTAGGCTTCGCCGAGCCAGCGCACGCGCAGTTCGCGGTTGCCTTCGACAAATTGCCCGGCGGCCGCTTCCACGTGCTGAGTGGTAATCGCATCCATTACATCTAAAATCGTCAGTTCCAGTTTCTTTAAGCGATCGAAGTGTGGCCAAACCCGCAAATTGCGGTCGCTGAAGCCCTGAATGCTGACCTCGCCGATTTTCGGCAAGAAGCGGAATTGATCGAGCAGAAACTGATCGGCGTAGACGATCATATCGTGCATGGGCGCATCCGCGCTCAGCGCCAAAAATATAATCGGCTGCTCTTCGGGATTGGTTTTGCGCACAACTGCGGGATCCACGCCCGTGGGAAAACGGATTTGGCTGATGGCGGTTTGCACTTCTTGCAACGCCACGTCCACGTTGCGATGGATATCAAACTCCAAACGCACGGAGCCTGAGCCCTGGCGCACGCTGGACCGCATCTCTTTAATGCCTTCAATAGTTAACAGTTGGCTCTCAATGCGGTCGATGATTTCGGCTTCAACAATTTCAGGGCCCGCGCCCTCGAAATTCACCGAGACATCGACGATGGGAAAATCCACATCGGGCAGTTGCGAAACGCCGAGGCGGGTTAAGGCGAAACCCCCGAAGATGACTAGCGCCGCCATAAGGATCCAGGCGAAAACCGTCCGCTTGAGGGCTATTTCAATTAAATTCATCCCACCCTTACTATAGTTATGGGCAGCTTACGTAATCGTCCTGGGTCGTGATCAGTTGAACGAGCGCGCTGACCGGCATCGAGTTGTTAACGTCTTTGTTGTATTCACGGGTCATAAATTTTTGGTATTCGCGGCCTTGATAATCCACGGCGCTAAAGCCCATGTATTCGGCGTCGATCAATTCAAAACCAGTCGCGTTTTGTTGAACGATGGCGAAGCCAACATAGGTCTTGCCGTTCGCTTTGACGGTCACGGTGACTTCCGAAACGCCATTGCCACGGTCCACCGCTTTCGGCGAAATTTCAAAAGTGCCGCTGGTGCCGCCGGCTCCCAGGACCGGAAGCGCTTTGGTCATCATGATCGACGGAACTAATAATTTGAAATTATCAATTGAAGCCTGTTCGCGTGCTAAAGTGGCGAATTGGCCCAGCCACTGATCGGCGATATGAATTGTGCCCAGTTTCTCGGTTAACAGTCCGCACAGCTGTACGGTTCTGTCTGCCTGATCCTTCACTTCCAAAATCTGGCGGGCGCGAATCATGGTTTGATCGATAAATTCACAAGCCGGATCCATGGTTTTAGCGAATGATTGAACGGCCGACATCATGACAATGGCTAGAATAATTTTTTTCATATTTTCCCCCCGGAAAATGCATCTTTGGTAGGGATTTAGTATCAGCGGCAGCCTTGGATTAGATCAACAAATCCAAGGCTGTGACGCTAAAGATAAATTAATCTACCAGCGGCGCGGATAACGGTAGACACCGAAGGGAGCCGCGCGATGCACGGCATAGGGTCGAACGAATCTTGGCTGCGCATACACACGAGGCTGCACAAGTACCCGGGGTTGACGCAGAATCAATGGCGGAGGAGCTGCGTATACAAAGGGCTGCTGCGGAACTTGATAATACGGCTGTGCTGTTTGGCATCCGCCGCAGGGGGCGCACGGATCAGCAAATTGTTGCATGCAGGGAACGGGTGCGATTTGCTGGGGCACGGGCACCGGGATCGGACGCCGGTAGCCATAAGGATATGCATACGGGGATACTCCCGGATAACCTTGGCCGTAATACTGCGTCTTATGAATCAGTCCGTCGCCGGGTTCGTCAGCGGTTCCGTAGTGCGTGCCGACGTCCGCGACTTTATTGGTGACGTCTTCCATATTCACAACTCGCGGATCATTGAGGCTGATCGCTTCCATCAACACCCAAGTGCCGTCGTCTTGCAACATTTCCGCGGCGCCGGTGGATTCGTGAACGCGGATAATAACCTCTTCCGCCACATCAGCAACCGACACAGGCTTGATGTCCCATTGGGGGCTTGTGGTAGTGCCGGGATCGGAAACAGGCAGGGCGAATGCCGACACCGATAACGTCAGCAGCGAGCCGAGAAAAATTTTGCGCATGGAAACCTCCTTATGAATGTTCAATAACTGGATCTTCATAGGGGGTTAATGCAAATGAAACGCCGCGCGCGGCCCGGTGATCCGGGCCGAAATTGATTCATGCGGCATTTGGTTTTTTTACAGGATATTATTCGATAAAGGCTTTTAGTTTGTTGCTGCGGCTGGGATGGCGGAGTTTGCGCAAAGCTTTCGCTTCAATCTGCCGGATTCGCTCGCGGGTCACATTGAAATCTTGCCCCACTTCTTCGAGGGTATGGTCGCTTTCTTCCCCAATGCCAAAACGCATGCGCAAAACTTTTTCCTCACGTGCGGTGAGAGTCGCAAGCACCCGGCGCGTCTGTTCGGCCAGATTCAAGTTCACAATGGCCTCGGCGGGATTGATGACCTTCTTGTCCTCGATAAAATCGCCCAAGTGTGAATCTTCCTCTTCGCCCACCGGGGTTTCGAGGGAGATCGGCTCCTTGGCGATTTTTAGAACTTTGCGGACCTTGTCCACGGGCATATCCATTTTAACGGCGATTTCTTCCGGCGTGGGCTCACGGCCGAGCTCTTGCACCAAGTAGCGCGACGTGCGCACCAGCTTGTTGATGGTCTCGATCATGTGCACGGGAATGCGGATGGTACGGGCCTGATCCGCGATAGCGCGGGTGATGGCCTGACGAATCCACCACGTGGCGTAAGTCGAAAATTTATAACCGCGGCGGTACTCGAACTTATCCACGGCTTTCATCAAACCGATGTTTCCCTCTTGAATCAAATCCAAGAATTGCAAACCGCGGTTGGTGTATTTTTTCGCGATGGAAACCACCAGGCGCAAGTTGGCCTCTACAAGCTCGGATTTCGCTTTGTCGGCTTCGCGCTCACCTTTCCAAATGGCGGTGTACGTGTCGCGGATCCATTCAAAAGTCATTTCAGTTTCGTTGACCAAACGGTCCAAGCGGTCTTGAGCGTCGGCCGCCAGAAGATAATGCGTGCGGAACTGATTGAAGGACAAGCCACCCGTCTCCCGGGTCATCTTGGCCACTTCCTGATCGGAAGTTTCCATCAGCTTAAAGCGCGCGGCCATATGGTGAATGTCCTTGTGGAAAGTTTTTTCCACAGCGGTTTTCACGCGCCGGCGCAATTCGACAAAACGGCTCACCAGGTTTTTAAACTTAATCACCACGCGGTTCACGGTTTTGCGGTTGAAGTTGATGCTTTCGAAATTCAGCATCAGCTCACTGTTCATGCCCACGAGTTCTTTGCCGGCGGCTTGATAGGCCGGTGAATTGTGAGGCGACTCTTTTAGAGTTTGAAACGGCTTGGCGGCTTTCTTTTTATATTTCGTCACATGGCCGATGAGCTCATGAATTTTCTGGATGTACTCTTGCTCGTCGTACTGAGTGTCTTCATCTTCAAGACCACGGAAAATGGCTTTAATTTTAATGCGGCCTTCATCGAGCCGCTTGCCGAGCAAAATAATCTCGTTGGTGCCGATGGGAGACAAAGTGATGGCGCGCACGATTTCGCGCTCGCCGAACTCAATGCGGCGGGCGATTTCCACTTCGCCTTCACGGGTGAGAAGCGAGACGCTTCCCATCTTACGCAGGTAAAGGCGCACGGGATCGTTCGACTTGGCGTCGCCCTCGCTCTCCTTCTCTTCTTCTTCTTCCTCTTCTTTGGCCTCTTTATCCGGATCGCTTAGAAAGAACTGATCTTCTTCATCGTCTTTCTTATTTTCCGCCGGTTCTATAATTTCTACACCATTGACCTCGAGCGCCTGCATGAATGTGTCGAGCACACTCTGGGCGATAATTTCGGCCGGCAGAAGCTCGTTGATTTCTTCAACGGCGAGCGCACCACGCTCTTTGCCTAACTTGATAAACCGCTGAATCTCTTCCTTAATAAGGTCTTCCTGTTGATCAACAGAAAGCTCTTTGGGGCCAGATTCAGTGTCTTTATCCGTCGTGTTTTTCGACATGAGCTGATGCTCCTCAGTGTTTGTAGGGTTTCAAGAATCCCGGTTTAGCGACCTGCGATCCTTGTGGACATTCATTATCTGTTCCAATTGCTCAGCGGAATCTGAAGGGTTTGAGCCCCGCAAATTTGACACCAATTCTTTCGACTTAATCTTCAATGAGTTCTCTTTCACGCGCTTAATACAATCCTGCAAAAGCTTAACCGCGGCTTCATCCGTCAGCGTCCGGTACGGATCCGATAGATGCCTCGTCACTGCTTCTGAAGGATGGACTTCCCCCGCCAACAAAGCGGATAAAGTATCAAATTTATTAGGCATTAGTCTATACACTTCCGCGATCCTTTTAAACACCGCTTGGGCGCCCGGATGGCGAATCTGATCAAATACACCGGACGCCAATGCCGTCTTTAGATAGACCTCTTTGGTGAGGATAACGTTTAAAATTTCCGCCTCTACCCTAGCTATTCCCCTCAGATCGATTGTAACGGTCGATGGGGAGGCAGATGCCGTTTTCACACCGATATCGGATTTCCGATATCTGCTATCGGATACCTGATTTTGTGCTGGCCGATTCACCGACTCCGCTCCAACCGAATTGACGCTTTGCTCGATCAGAGAGACCGCGACATCCATCGTGTTGGCTAAATTGTCGATGTAGAGGCTGCGGATCCTGGGATCGGCGGCCCGGGCCAGAATGGGAGCGATTTGATCTAAGAGCTGAACTTTTCCTGTCGGTGAGGATTTGGATTCCATCCACAGTTCGTGCGCGATGAGTTCAAATAAATCCGGCGCGGCTGAAATGGATTTTTTTAGTTCTTCGACTCCGCGTTCTTGCAGGAACTCATCCGGATCTAATTGATCGGGCAAAAATAATCCGCGCGCTAGAATTCCTTCGCTCAACAATATTGGCAATGAACGCTTGGCCGCAGCCCGGCCGGCGTTGTCGCCGTCGAACAGTAGCAAAACTTTATTGGTGTAGCGTTTGATCATCTTGACGTGATCCTGGGTGAGTGCAGTTCCCAAGGTGGCGGCGATGTTCATGATGCCGGCTTTAGCCAGGGCCAGCCAATCCATGTAGCCTTCGACGATGATGATTTCGTCCTCGGTGCGGATGTACTTCACCGACGTTTCGAGGCCGTAAAAAACTTTTCCTTTGTGAAACACCGCCGAGTCGGGGCTGTTTAAATATTTGGGCTGATCTTCGGGATTGAACACGCGGCCGCCGAAGCCTAAGCCCTGCCGTGCCGGAGAAAAAATCGGAAACATCAATCTGTGCCGGAACAAATCGTAATGGCCGGTTTTGCCGCCAGTGCGGAGTTTTATCAATCCCAGTTCTTCAGCCAGAGTGATGGGGATTTTTTTGGCGGTAAAAAAATCGGCGAGGCCGGTCCAGCCGTTGGGCGCGTAACCGAGTTTGTAAGTGTCGACGATCTCCGCGGTCAGGCCGCGCTTAACCAAATACTGGCTCACCTCATGCGAGGCCGGGAGTTTTTTTAATTCCTCGTGGAAGAACTGCGCGGCCAGAGCATTGACCCGGTAAAGCGATTCTTTGCTGTCGCGCGGGCCGGATTTTTCCTCACCCTCCACTGTCGGCAGCGCCATCCCCGCGCGGGCGGCTAGGTACTCGATGGTTTCGGGAAAAGTCAGGCCTTGATATTTTTGAATGAAGGAAATGACGTTGCCCGATTCCTTGCACCCGAAGCAGTGATAAACTTGTTTGTCTTCGCTGACGGAAAAGCTCGGGGTTTTTTCATTGTGAAACGGACACAGGCCTTGGTGGTTGCCGCCGGTCCGGCGCAACTGAACGTATTGACCGATGATGTCCACGACATTAGCTGACTCGCGGACGCGGTCGATGAAATCCTGCGGAAATTTCAATTGGCCCCCAACGCCCGAATCTTAAGTCAGTTTACTTTTAACGAGATCGCTTACGGTTTTACCGTCCGCTTGGCCGCCCGTGCGGGCCATGACCTCTTTCACCACTCCGCCCATTTGCTTCATGGTGGTGGCGCCCTGGGCCTTAATCACTTCTTCCACAATCTTAGCCACATCGCCCGCGGCCATTTGCGCCGGGAGGTAGGCTTCAAGAACGGTCAGTTCATATTTTTCTTTATCCACCAGCTCTTGGCGGCCGGCCTTTTCAAATTCCGCGATGGAATCTTTGCGCTGCTTGGCCATTTTCTTAATCACGCCGATCACGTCCTGATCGGTGATAGCATTGGGGCGCAATTCAATTTCGCGGTATTTGATCGCCGACTGAAGGAAGCGGACCGCACCCAAGCGGTCTGCCTCTCGATTTTTCATGGCGGTCTTAATGTCCTCGAGAATTTTCTCACGGAGATTCATCAATTCACCTAACATTGGGTGATCCCGTCGTCGGGATCACAGTTAAAAAGTTATTAGTAAGGGCCGCGACGCGCTTTTTTTAATAAACGCTTGCGGGCGGCCATGGACTTCTTCTTTCGGCGTACGCTGGGCTTTTCAAAATGCTCGCGTTTTTTTACTTCGGAAAGAAGACCGGACTTTTCACAAGCTTTTTTGAAACGGCGGAAGGCCTGTTCAAAAGCTTCGTTGTCACGGATACGGATCAATGCCACTAAAATCACCTTCCTTAAACTGGCGTATAGACTTTGAAAGTCCTCCAGGTGTAGCAAAGGCTATGACCCAAGATCAAGATTTTAACTTTATGCGCAAAGCGCTGGAATTGGCTGCCACGGCGGCGGCTAGGGGCGAGGTTCCGGTGGGCGCTTTGGTGGTACACGATAATCAAGTGATTGCTGAGGGTTATAATGAACGGGAGTCGCGGCCCTCGGCCTTGGCTCATGCTGAACTGCTCGCGCTCGAGCGGGCCACCATTAAGCTTGGCCGCTGGCGCCTTTTAGGCTGCACCCTATACGTCACGCTCGAGCCTTGCGTGATGTGCGCTGGAGCCATAGTGCAATCACGCGTTGATCGCGTGGTTTATGGCGCCGCCGATCCCAAGGCCGGTGCGGTTGAGTCTTTATATAAAGTTTTGTCGGACGAGAGGCTCAATCACCGGCCGCTAGTCACCGGGGGCGTGATGAGCGCGGAGTGCGGGTCTATTTTAAGTGAGTTTTTTAAACAAAAACGGCAATGAGAGCCGTTCCGATCTGAGAAAAAAGTCTTCACAATTTTTATGTTATCAAAACGAGATCAAAATAAATGAATACATTAAGTATTTGATTTAACTGACTAATTGTCGTCTCTTCAAATTCTAATCTTCACAAAATTCAGTGAGGCTATTCAATTTTACCTCGCATTGCGTTATATTTAATCATGGGCGCAGATGAGGTTGGCGGAACGTGCGCACCAAGGTTCACAACAACACTAGGGGTAATCACAATGTCAGGTCTCTCAGTATGCACAGCAGTAATTTTTTCTCTCGTAGCCGGTTACTACGGTCAAGCCACCTACGCGGCCTCGGGCAGCGGTAAAGGTGGGACAGCGGCAGCTGGAAACGCAGTCAGCAATTCAGGTTCAGCCAATGGTGACGCGGCCGCAGCTGGAGCCGATGTCCGTCTCCGCGCTAAATTTGAAGTGGAAGCGGCTGTGGATGACGACACCGCGCCGGAATTCCATGCCGATTACCGAATCAAAAAAGGCGCGCCGGAACTGAAAATACGAGTGGAAAATATCGAGGTCGGCACCGTCGTCGATATTTTCATTCAGAACATAAAGATCGGTTCGGCCACGGTTGAAGCCGACGGCGCCGGCTCTGAGGCTTCTTTAGATTTTAAAAAGGGCGCCTGGCCCGCTGGACTTCCAACAACACTCACCGCTGGCATGATGGTTCGCGTACTAAGCGCAGCCGTACTCCTCTTTGAAGCACCGTTCGAAGTTAAATAGTCCGGTCCCATAGTCCCATCCACCACCCATCGCACGGGCCGCTGCTCACCACAGCGGCCTTATCTTTTGAAGCTAGACAGTTTTGGGCGCGCAGTGCTAGCACAGAAGTGTTCCATCAGATATGCGGAGAGGTGGGAGAGTGGTTTAATCCAACAGCCTGGAACGCTGTCACACTCGCAAGGGTGTCGTGAGTTCGAATCTCACCCTCTCCGCCAATTTACGCAGCAGTAAATTGAAATCTCGGTCTCGGCGCAAGTGACTAAAGTTCCACTCCTTTAAGTCCGTGAAAAGTAAAAAGAAAACAGCAATAAAAAAAGATAAAGTTCGAAGGCTGATTCAGTTCGATTTTCTCCATCATCACGCGAGAATGCTCCAGAATTCCTGATTTATGCTATTCCTGTGCTACGTTTGTGCTACGGGAAAAGAAAAAAATCGGAGCTTTGGAAACCTGGAATCCTCTAGGTAATTCTCCGTAATCGCAGTGTTTCGTAGTTTCCAAGTTGGATTGTCTGGAACGGACAAACCAAAGGAGACAAGAAACATGGCCCTAACTACCCATACACGAAATCAAAGTGCTGCAAACGTCCTAAAGCGTTTGCGCGAAAAAGCAGAGCTGACCACGCGCCAAGCGGCCGGGATCATCGGTGTAACTCACACGACGATTAGCCAATTTGAAAATGGGAAACGCGACTTCCCCGGCTACCGCGTTGAAGCGCTCGTAAAAGCCTATGGCTACACGATGGATCAATTCGAAAAGATCCTCGGGCACAAATCCGTCATCAGTTACAAAGACGACTGTCTCGCAATGATCGAGCAGCTCGATGACGAACAGCTTGGGGCAATCCGAGCAGTCATCTCTCAGCTTTTGCGCAAACCCTTAAACCAAAACGTAGCAGATCCAAAAGAGGAAGCGTCTCTTTCGGATCAACTCACCCAATAAACTTTAAAATCCAAACGGAGCAAATTATGGAAACCAAAATAGCTAAAACAAATTTGAAAACGACTCAAAAGATGAAATCAATTCGCATCAGCCTTGAGAACCAGAAAAAGGCCGAAAGGTTTCTCACCTTGGCGAACAAAAAGAAAATTGGGCGGACTGTTAAGTTTGACCAAGCGCTCGGTATTGCCTTGGACCTTTTGACCGAGGACCATGCCAAGAAGCTACGATCTTCATTGGAGAGGGATTGATCTCGGAAAGAGCTTTTGCGGCAGAAGTGGGCGGAACTGTATGGCCCACTTTCCAAAGACGCATTTACCGGCGTGATGCTAACGAAGGAATTTTCCGAATTCCTTGTTCAGCAAAATCAATGCGCCTGATTTGTATGAGTACGTTTTTGAAGATGATATAAAAAGAAAGTCAGAAGAAGCTTTTTGCTTCTTCTGACTTTCGCTCTCTCTGATTATTTTTCGCGCATTTACTCTAGAATTTCGTTAAAGTCCTTGAGTCTCTGGGGCAGCGTTTCGTCAATAAAAGTGTCGTCAAAGTTTCGCCCGCGCAGATCATTGCGAATTTCTTCAAGGTCCCAACGGGTGTCCTCGGCAAGGATCATGCGAAACATTTCTTTGATACGTTTCGCTTCTGGCTTTTGCGAAATTTTCGACCATAGTTTGTCTATTTCAAAATGAATTCCCGTCTCAACCAGGCCGGACGCAAGTTCGACAATATCGGCAAAGTCTTTTGATCTCCTGACGGGTTCGTCGAGGTAACTTTCTTGCTTGAGGGAAATGAGTCCGAATGGATTGGGGAAAGAGACGTTTTTTTGTAATTTAAAGGCTTCTTCTTGGGCAAAGTGGAAGCCTCTAAATGAAAACCCTAGATCGGCTCCCATTGCGTGACTTGCAACTTCTGGTCGTGTCTTCTCATCCGCAGGGTGGGCCAAAAGATCAACGTATGTGTACCCGCCAGGAAGCATTTTCGGCGGGTGATAACGATACGGGTGATGCCCATCGACCTTGTACTTAAGGGAGAGCAAAATCTGTTTTCCTTCGGCATAAAGCGAATCATCGCTAATGATGCCGATGCTCAAATCAATGTCGCCGGTCTTTCTCTTAAACGGAACAATCCAGCCTTGGATTTCATAGAGTTCAAATACCGAGGCTCCAATAATCAGAATGTCGGATTTTGTTTTTGAAAAAAGCTCGCCGAGGCCCGGCAAATAGGCCTCTTTGCCAGCTACCCAGTTCTTTAGTTTTGCG
>JANMVK010000780.1:0-1104 GCA_031392725.1 Pseudobdellovibrionaceae bacterium | reverse complement strand
GTAAAGAAAAATCAATATGCGGAAGACGGCGTGTTTGTCGGTGGTAAAGCCGGTGGCGGATCTTCACTGTTAAACGTGCGTCGAATATTTTCGCCTAAGGCCAAAGTGGAACGGGTGACTCTGGATCTGGGCGACCGGGACGCCAAACCACCCCTTAAACACCTTGGCTATTTTCAAGTCAGCCTCGACTCCAAGGAAAACCGGGTAGTGGTGGATTTAAGTCAGCTGAAAATGTCCCGCGTATCGGAAGTGGCTGTACAAAATCTATTTAGAAAAAGCCAATACGTGGCCTCGGTGGGCTTGACCCTCGATCCCGAGGATAAAGCCGGCACCCTGGTGCTGAATTTAAAACGCCCCATGAAGCTGGAAGTTTTTCAGGTGCTTAAGGACGGGGCTCCCGGCAAAATCGTGATGGATTTGTCACCGCGGCTATGATGCGGAATTTTATTTTAATTTTAATTCTGGTGTCAGCACCGCAGGCATTCTCGCGGGTGTTTAATTTTAAAGATTCCGGCTTAGGCGTGATGCTGCGGGGATCGGGCGGCATGTCGAGCGTGGGCAAGGATCCTTATGGGGACTCGAGCGGCACCGACACTTCCATCGCCGACGAAACCAAATACAATTACAGCGGGGAACTCGGCGTCGTCATCGGCATGGGTGAAAATTATAATTTTCGCGTCGGCGCTGAGATCATCCAGCATCATCCGATTAAAGAAGGCCACGGCAAAAACGCCGCGGACACGGAGCGCTTTCAAATCGACTCTTCAACTTTTGTGTTTAATCCTAATATCGCGGCGGAGTTTTTTTTGGAAACCGGCCAGAGCAGCCGATTTTTCGCTCAAGCCGGCCTCGGCTACGCCATGGTTGATGTGGAAAACCGTTACACCATGACTCCAACCGGCACCAGTGAACTCGGTGTCGGCGATTTCAACGAGAAAATGTCGGGCACCGGAATGTCCTTTATGGTGGGCGCGGGATTAGAAACCACCTTGATCGACAACGTCACATTTTCAATTGACGGCGGGTACCGCTATATCAAGGTCGCGGAATTAAAATACAGCGGCAACGTCAACAACATCGTCAGTCCTAGCGGCGCCACTAAGG
>JANMVK010000777.1:0-5339 GCA_031392725.1 Pseudobdellovibrionaceae bacterium | reverse complement strand
CTGATTTAATTTCCTCGACGCCGAATTTTTGCAGCAGCTGGCGGAGTTCAGTGGAGATCAAATCCACGCCGTCGCGCAAGGCTTCAGCATTCTCACCGTTAGCGGAGGCATCCAGCGCGCGTTCAAAATTATCCAGCACGTTAAGAAACTCGCGGACCAATTTTTCCGAACCGTATTTTATTAAATCGGAACGTTCTTTAATGGCGTTTTTTCGGTAGTTGTCGAACTCAGCCAGCAGATAGAGGTAATCGCTCTTGGCTTTATCCAATTCTGACTTGTTTTTCGCGGTAGCAGGCGCAGGTTTATCCTCGCCGTTTTCGCTGTCGTCGCTCATACCGCACAGTATGAGTCGGCGCCTTGCGGTGTCAATGTCTCAGGATTGAGTTCGCCCGGCAAAAAGCATAGTTCTTCGAACACTTTATTGCTGACCAATTGTCCCTCACGGGTGAGACGCCAGCTTGTGCCGGATTTTTCCAACCATCCCGCGGTTTCGACTTTTTTTAACCGAGACAGGAGAACACGGCTCACGGCCAAGCCAAATTTGCCCTGCAGCGCGTCTTCTGAAAGGCCCCACTGAGTGCGCAAATGCATGTGGGCAAAATCAGTGAGGGCCTCGTGGCGTTGCAATAGCTCCCGCTGATCCTCAGGCAAAATTTCGGCATACGAAGAACCCTCTAAAACAGCCTGTTTTTCGTAAGCCGCGAGAGATTTAGGATTCCACAATCGCTGGCCGAAAGTCCCGCTTTCGGGCTGATAGGAATGGCTGCTCAAACCGAGGCCCCAATAGCTTTGATCATTCCAATAAACACAATTGTGCCGTGACTCAAAGCCGGGTTTCGCGAAATTAGAAATTTCGTATTTGCCGAGGCCGATCCGGCTGAGAGCGGCCTCAATATTGGCGAACATGGTGATCTGCTCATCCTCAGGCGCGCGTCCCGCGCTCATCGGATGCCCGGTCGGCACGGTCAAACAGTACGCGCTCAAGTGCGGGGGAGCGTAGCCGCTGACAATAGTCAGGTCTTGATTCAATTCAGCTACCGTTTGAGACGGCAGCGCGAACAGCAAATCAAAGGAGTAATTCACGCCGTATTTCTGCAACAGCCGCAAAGTGTTGTGCGTGTCGGCCGCCGAGTGCTTGCGTCCGCAGCTGGCTAGCAACCTGTCGTTGAAGGTTTGCGCGCCAACGCTAAAGCGGTTGAAACCCGCCTCCAGGTAAAAGTTCAGTTTCTCCTCGTCCAGCGTCGCCGGATTGATCTCCAAAGTGAGTTCGGCGTCTTTTTGAAAGCTCAAACCAGAATTTGCAAGTTCTTGTTTAATGGCTACAATGAGTTCAGGTGAAATAAGGCTCGGAGTTCCGCCGCCAAAATACAGAGTCTGAATTTCAGTTTGCTTCCACAACTTCCGCCGGAGTCGAATTTCTTGCAACACCCATTTCACATACTGCTCGGGTGGCAGGATTTCGGTGAACTCAAAGGTCGCAAAGTCGCAGTAGCGGCACCTTTGCAGGCAGTAGGGAATGTGAACGTAGACAGCAAGCGGCATAGGTAGGGTCTAGGTTTATGTTTAAGAAATATCAACTTAAAAACGGTATGAATGTAGTGCTTGTCGAGTCTCACAAGAGCCCTGTGCTCTCTATTCAAATGTGGGTCAAAACCGGCAGCGCCGACGAGAAAAAAGGCGAAGAGGGCATCTCCCACTTCATTGAGCATTTAGTGTTTAAAGGCACTAAACGCTTTAAGGTTGGCGAGATCGCGGCCGCGGTTGAAGGCGCGGGCGGGGAGCTCAACGCGTACACCTCGTTTGATCAAACTGTGTTTTACGTCACGATCTCCAAGGAATTTCAGCGCGTCGGCATGGAAGTCATCGGCGAGATGATGGGCTTCCCAGAGTTTGACGCCAAGGAAATCGACAATGAGCGCGAAGTGGTGATCGAGGAGATTAAACGCTCCAACGACAGCCCTCACCGCCAGGCCAGCAAACTATTATTCTCGACCATGTACAAGAAGCATCCCTATGGGATTCCCGTGATCGGCTATCACGAAAACATCAGCACGGTTTCGCGCGACACTTTGGTGAATTATTATAAAGCCCGTTATAATCCGCAGAACATGACATTAGTCATCGCGGGGGATTTTAAAACTCCGGATATGCGCAAGCAGATCGAGGAATTTTTCGGCAAGTTCGGCAAAAATAAATTGCGCGTGGTCAAGCGCGCGCCCAACTTGATGAAAAAAGGCGCCGTTGTTGTTGAGAAGGCGCCGTTCGCGGAAACCATTGTCCATATTGCGTTTCCCGTGCCCAAAGCGTCCCACCGCGATATCGCCGCGCTGGAAGTGTTCGCCTTGATTTTGGGCCAGGGTGAAAGTTCGCGCTTAAATCAGCGCTTGCGCATGAATGAGCAAGTGGTGAACTACGCGGGCTCCAGTGTGTTTGTCGCCAAAGACCCCGGATTTTTCGCCATGTCGTTGTCGTTAAATGAAAAAGATTTGAAGCCGGCCTTGGCCGCTTTGCAAGACGAAGTGATTCGCGCGGTGACCGAAATGCCGAGTGAACAAGAAGTGAAAAAAGCCATGACCAATTTGGCCTCCGAGCAATTCTATAATCAGGAAACTGTCGACGGCTTGGCCCGCAATTTTGGCCATTATCAGGATTTGTTCGGCAATCCGGCTTATTTCACCGCGTTTCTAAAACAGGTGGAGGATTTGACTCCTAAAGACATTATGAAAGCCGGCCGCAAGTATTTGGATGCCGCGGGTTTGAGTTTTGTGGTGATGACACCGGA
Organism: Pseudobdellovibrionaceae bacterium; assembly: GCA_031392725.1. Classification (GTDB taxonomy): domain Bacteria; phylum Bdellovibrionota; class Bdellovibrionia; order Bdellovibrionales; family UBA1609; genus JALHOQ01. The sequence goes on along the minus strand of JANMVK010000777.1, from coordinate 2,557 downwards.
GGCGAAGGAAACCGTCGAGCCGATCGCGCGCGAGTGGGTCACGTCTTTCCGTAAAAAAATGAAGTCGGTAAAGCCTAAGCCGTCTAAGGCCACTAAAAAATATAAAAAAGTTTCGTTTGTTTTCAAAAAGGCCAAGGCGGCTTTGCCGGATGTTGAGAAATGGACTTTGGACAACGGGATCACGGTGATCACGCGGCCCAATTTTGATACGCCGGTTGTTAGTATCCGCTGCGCGGCTCTTGGTGGCTCGCGCCTGGAGACTAAGGAATCGCAGGGGGCGACCGAATTGTTGTCGCGCGTGTGGACCGCTGGCGCTGGTACCATGAGTGAAAAAGAAATCAATCAGAAGTGCGATGAAATGGCGGCCTCATTAAGTTCCTTCGGCGGGCGCAATTCCGAAGGCCTAAGCATGAGTTGCTTAAAGCCGTTTATGGACGACATGCTGGAGATGATGTTTCTCTCGTGGAAAGAGCCGCTGTTTGAATCCGCCGCCATCAGCCGCGAAGTGAAGTCCATGCTCGAGCACGTGAAGTTGCGCCAGGACAATCCCTCGCAGATGTGTATTTTGGAATTTATGAAGGGCATGTTCGGCTCTCATCCCTATGGGCACGACCCTTATGGTGATTCGGGCAGCATCAGCCGCCTCAATCAAACCATAACTCGGCACATATACCGGCAAAAATCCGGAATGGCCATCGTGGCCTCGGGCTCCTTTGAGCCGAAAGAGTTGCGCGCGAAAATTAACGAGCATCTCGGGTCGCTAAAGACGGGCGCCCTGGAAATTAAAAAAATTCCGATCAATTATCCGAAAAAAGAAATTAAGCATTATCAGGAGTCGAAGAAAGAGCAGTCGCACGTGGTAAAAGGCTTTCCAGGCTTGGATATGCGCGATTCTCAGCGCTATCCGCTGCAGGTGTTGCAAGCCATTCTGGCCGGCCAGGGCGGCCGCTTGTTTGTCGAACTTAGAGATAAGGCCTCATTAGCTTACTCGGTGTCACCATTGCGTATGGAAGGCTTAGAGGGCGGCTACTTCGGCGCCTATATCGGCTGTTCGCCGGAGAAATCTGGAATCGCGCTTAAGATGATGGACGATGAGTTCAATAAATTGGTGGAAACCAAGGTCTCGCCGGAGGAGCTCGCGCGAGCGCAACGCTATTTGATCGGCAAACACGACATTGAACTGCAGCGCAATTCCAACCTCACTTCGGCCCTGTTATTCGACCATATTTACGGCATCGACTACCTGGAAACCTACAAGTTTGCCGAGCGCGTGCGGGCGGTAACCGTGGACTCCGTGCGGGACGTGGCCGAGAGGATTTTCAAAAATCCGTCGGTGACCTCACTGGTCGGACCCTCCTGTCCCTGGTAAATTATAAGAACTCATTATTGTGTTTATAATCCACGGGCCCGCTGCCTAATAAATTTTGGCGCACTTGACCTGAATCAAGCTACTTACGCTGGCCTTTTGTTTGGAGAACCCCTCGAATTATCGAAATTAAGCTAAAATAGTTTGGTAACCCTCCGAAAACTGTAGAGAGGACTTTGGAGGACTGACTCAATTTGAGTCGAAACTATGAAAGAACAATTACCGATTCTTTTAGCGTCGCCCCGGCAGTTTTTCTTCGATCGAATCGATGAGGCCTCGAAGCGTCTGAAGTTCGCTCCTCTTCCGACCTCGCGCAATTACCTGGCTCAGTTGCTGGAACATTTTATGTTCGCCAAAAACCTGAATGAAGAGCCGCTCGCTGAACTTTATCTGAAAGCGCAGAATTCACCCACGCCTATAAAAACCGAAATGCTTAAAAAATTGGGCGACAGCAGTCTTTATATAAGTGGATTTTTCGGGGACTCGCTTTCGCGTAAGTTGGTGGATATCGACTATTACGTGGATATGGGTGGAGTGGCCTACGGCACACTCAGTTCGACCGCCGCAAGTGAAGATATGTCGCAGATGTACAATGAGTTTTCCCGCCGCTTTCCCATTTTTGTCGATGTGTTGACCTATATCAGCCAGGACGCCTTGGTCCAGAGCAACGGGGACCTGTTAAGGCTCTATGACCGCTATCTAGCCACCGGCTCACGCCTGGCTGAAGAGCAGCTTATGGAAAAAGGCCTGCTCAACGCGGATATTCAAAAGTCTAAAACCAATAAAATGTAACTTGTTGCCGCTTTGCACACTCCAAAAAGCCTGATACCTTTTATCCATGTTCAACTTGGGTTTTTCCGAACTTTTATTATTAGGCGCCATCGCTTTGATTTTTATCGGCCCCAAGCAGCTTCCGGAATTAGCACGGACTCTCGGCCGGGTGTTGAACGAGCTCAAGCGTGCATCGTCCGACTTTCAGCAGTCCTTCACTGAACCGATTAAAGATGATCTAAAGCATCGCATTGATGAGGCGCGCGCCAGAAACGCCGACGACCCGGTAGCTCCGGTGGCGGAGCCCGAAGAGTATCCATTGTCGGGCCACGGCCCCGAGGCCATCAGTAAGCCCATGAGTTACGGACCTACGATTGTTCATAGCGACGAAGAGCTGGACACACCCAAACTCCCGCGCGG
>JANMVK010000733.1:0-3709 GCA_031392725.1 Pseudobdellovibrionaceae bacterium | reverse complement strand
TGGGAGTTGTAGTCGGCATTGCCGCTAGTCAGGTGGCGGCGCCTTATTTCCGGCGGGCCTGGAAGTATGTGGATTTGACCAGCTACACCGGTCTCCAAGACTACAAAGCGCGGCCGAAGGTGCATGGCGCCGTGCCGGATTTCGCGCTATTGGATGCCAATGGCGGAGGTCATCAGCTCTATCGCAACGGCGACGCCTCGGCCATCGTCATTTTTTCCCATGGCAACGATTGTCCGATCATTCAAAAATACGCGCGCACGATTTCCGGGTTGAAGAAAGAATATGAAACCCGCAATGTCCGTTTTTTTATGTTGAACGCCAACACTCAGGATGCGCGTGACGAGGTCGCCCGGCAGGGGCGTCAGTACTCCGTCAATATTCCGATTCTCCTCGATCCGTCACAGCAGGTCGCCAAATCCTTGGGTATCACCCGCACGGCTGAGGCCGTGGTTCTCAATCCCCACACCTGGGAAATTGTTTATCGGGGCGCGATCGATGACCAAATCGGTTATGGCGTGGAAAAACCGGAGCCCAAGAAGGCGCATTTGCGCAACGCTCTTGAGGACTTCTTGCATGACCGGCCCGTTCAGCAAATGCAGGGGCAGGTTCTCGGCTGTGCGATCACCTACGACAAGGATCCTCGTCCGCTCACCTACATCGCCGACGCGGGACCGATTCTGGTGGCGAAGTGTTTGAATTGTCATGCGCCCGGATCCGCGGGCACTAAGCCGTATTTTTTAAACTACCAGATAGTAAAAGGCTGGGCGGCCATGATTCGTGAAACCATTATGACCAAACGGATGCCGCCATGGACCTGGGATGTGCATCTTCCCCAGCCTTATTTGTTTACCGAAAAGCTGACTTTGAATCCGACGGAAATCAGAAAATTAGTGGAATGGATTGATACGGGCGCCGTGCGGGGCGAGGGAGCTGATCCTCTTAAAATGGCGGCCGTGAAATGGGCTAAATATAAAGAGAGAATTCCAAAGCCGGACTTTGAGGCCTCCAATATTGAGGTGCTGGTTCCGCCCAAAGGATTCAATGAGTATAAATTCTACCAAATCTCCGGTCCGACCAAGGAAGATATGTGGGTCACCGGCACAAACCTAAGTTCGACAAATGCTGAAACCATTCATCATCAAATGCTGATCGTGACTAGTAAGCCTTTGGAGCACTATCAGTCGCAGGTCGCCACCCGCCGCGATTACACCCTGATGGATCATGACGACAGTGGCGGCGTGCCCGCATGGGATTTGCATCAGATGCGCATGGATAACCAGGGCAATGAAAAGTTCATTCGCATTCAAATTTCAGCCTTAGGCTTGAGCCAGCCGATGTATTTCGGTTTTGCCTGGAACAACACTTTGGGCTTTTGGATTCCCAAAGGTCATTATCTGATTCTGGAGACGCACTATCACGGCACGGGCCTGCCCGCGAATGAGATCAGCACGGTGGGACTTTACCTGCATAAAGGCCAAAACAAGCTGACCAATATTAACAGCGGCCGGGTTTCCTTTGTGAACAGTATTGAAATTCCTCCCGGCGGCCGCGATATCGTGGCGCTTGGAGATCCGGTGGTTCTCGAGAGAAGATCCGGCTTGCTGGCGCTGGGCCTGCATATGCATATGCGGGGAAAATCCGCGCAGTATTTCGCGACCTACCCTGACGGCAAGAGAGAGCTGCTGGCCTCACATCCCATTTTTAATTACACGACCAGCACGGCCCGGGGAATTACCTTTAAGAGCACTAAAGTGTTTCCGAAGGGAACCAGCATTCATATCGAGTGCCACTATGACAACACATCGACAAATCCCTTTAATCCGGATCCGGCGGTTAAGGTGTCCTGGGGACAAACGTTGGACCGAAGTGAAATGTGCATGGGCTATTTATGGACATATCCCGTTGGAGATGACGTAGGACCCAAATCCTCAGTCGCCAAGACTTTATCCCAAAACGAAAAATAGAGACCATAATTTAACTCACCGCGCGCGTGATGCAGGCCGTGGTGAGTGGGTGAATAAATATAACGCAAGATCGGGTGCCGCGCCCAACTTGACGTGTCGATTCCACAGTGCAAAAAAGCAGCCCAGGAAATGGCGAAGACATTAAACAAAAACGCGAATGTGGGGCTAAGCGGAAGAATCAGGTAAGGCAGAATTGCGGTTGTCACAACCAGCAAAAATCCTTCGAAAAAATGAAAGCTGTAAGCGCAGTTGGCGGTGGGTGAAGTGAACCCGTGATGCAGATAGTGCGCGAGGCGGTAAATCCTCCGGTGATGCAACAGTCGATGAGTCCAGTAAAACATCGTATCGGTGACCAAAATCATAAATGGAAACCAGAAAATAAAATAAATCCAGCCCCATGAAGTTAGCGGCACGGCCATGGGGATTCCTTGTTCAAAGGCACTCAGGCCGACCCAATGGGAAAATTCGAAGTGAGACAATTTGAGCAGCGTGGGAACCCCAAAATAGGAATTAGTGAATAGAATTAGAATCGAAGCCATGCACCACAAGGACAGATTCATGATTGAGAGAATCATTTCCCGCAAAGGCCTCTCACGGCCGGTGCGGTGATAGTAGGAGGGAAGTAAAGCCGGGAGGAGTCTGTCGAAGAATAAAACGACCACGATCAGTGCGACCACGGCCTTCAAGTACAACAATATATAATAAAGCAGCCACGCGAAGGAGAGGTCCATTACTGGCAATCTTGAACCAAGGGCTCCAGCGGGGTCAACCGGGCCTTGCGTTTCATAAATCCGAGGCCAAAACGGCAAATTGGCCACCAACCATTTAATTGTTGATCAACGCCGCAATTTACAATTCACCGGTCAGCGCCGCACGAGCTTCGATTTAACGATATAAACTGCGAGCAAGGCGACGCTAAGCACGGCGACAGCCGCGGAAACGTGATGCAGGCGATCCGGTGAAATAAAGGCGACCACACAAGCCATTTTTAAATCTCCCCTCCGGCCAAAAGGTCTAGCCCGGTTTTCTTTTGCGACCCTCATGATATTATGGGGTCCATGCACTACTTATCGGCGCGTTGGGTGCGTTTACTTGACCACCTGCCAAAAATGGTAATGTGTTTCATTTTGGTATATAGCGCAGTCGCCGCACTCACCCTCGCTGGGCAATATCTCGAATCTGGGGACCTTTACATTTATCCGGCCAAGGTTATTGTGGGATCGCTGATCTTCTTCCTGTTTGGCCGCAGTCTGATACGCCAAACGCTGAACCCACCAGAACCGGAGGCTCGCAAATCGCTCTACGTACGAATAGAGCGCTATATTTTCGCGGCCCTAGTCGGAACCGTGATTTCATTTGGACTCTACGCCCTCAGATCCCACTTCGGCGAATCCATGATCCCCGGCTTTCGAATCGCCGCGATCACCACCGATCCAATTTTTGAACTGATGATGGCATTGTGGCCATTCCAAGCCTATGCCGAGGAAACTTTCTTCCGCGGATTTTTGCACAATTATATCAAGGAGCGATGGAATGCGCGGACCGCTGTGATCGCAGGCTCCTTGATTTTCACCGCCGCCCACTTGCCCAATTCGCTGATGCAGGTTGCGCTCTATGCGGTGATGTCAGTGGTGATCACTCTCGTCTATGAAAAGTTCGGCTCTCTCAGCTATTCGACCGTCGCTCATGCATCAACAAATATGACGGCTCAGGCGATTGTGCACTGGCATCTGATTACTTACGGT
>JANMVK010000732.1:0-2005 GCA_031392725.1 Pseudobdellovibrionaceae bacterium | reverse complement strand
AATTTCGGCTTTATCGAGCCAGGTGGCCACGCCAAAGATCAGCGCGCACAACAACAGCACCGGCACCAAGACAAAATGCAGAATGGGAATAAACACCGCCACGAATGCGGCCGCGAACAACAATCCGCCCACTTTGAACATCCGGCGCAGGCGTTCGTGAGTGGAGTAATCGCGCCGTTCAATAAACCCTTGAGTCGATTGCTGATCGACACGGCAGAACAAAGTTTTTCTTTGAAAGGCTTCCGTGGGTTCCATTTCAGCCACTCTACCATGGTCCGATGGCGTCTCAACCAGAGACGGTAACCGTCAAGTTTTTCGCCAAAAAACCGATAAGTCCTTCATGCGGTATGTATGTAGACTGGCCACGATCTCGGTCGTGGCTTCAGTGTGTCTATTTTTGGGATCGACCACCGAAGCGAACAAGGGAAATAAACCTCCCGAGTGTGCTTCCACATCAGGCGTCGCATCCTACTATGCGGGCAACTTTATCGGCCGAAAGACGGCTTCAGGCCAGATCTTCACCAGCAAAGGCATGACCGCGGCCCACAAGACGTTGCCCTTCGGCACGCGCTTAAAGCTGACCAATAAAAAGAACGGTAAATCTGTGTCGGTGGTGGTGAATGACCGGGGCCCCTATATCAAAGGCCGCATTCTGGATTTATCGGAAGCCGCGGCCCGCCGTTTGGATTTCGTCGACCAGGGCATCGCTGATATCCAAATCGAAAGCTGCGCTCAGAAATCGCCGGTGCCTGCCGTTGCGATCTTAAGAACCATTGCTTCTTGGACTAAGTAATTTTTAAAATTTAGCGTGTGGTCGGCGACCCGGCCGTCGAGCCTTCCAAATCAATATTGCCGCTGCCGCGTTGTTTGCAATAGTTGGTTAACTTCTTTTGCATGCGCTCGCGCTTCTTCTTGTCAATGTCACGGAACGGTTGAAAATAACGGGCAATGCCCTTGGAGCCGGAGGTCTTATTGTTGCCGGAGCCAGAGCCTACTTCCTTGTCTTTATCCATCCAGTGAAGAGCGATGTAACTTCCACACTGGGCGTTCTTATGAGCATCAAATAAATCGCGGTCGGATTTGATATCGCTGCAACCGCACGCATAAGCTTTTTGTTTTACTGAGGCGAGGCTTAACTGCATGAGGCCCTTGGCGCCCATGGAACTGTTCGGTCCTTTTTCAGTCCAGTCGGATTCCTCGATGGTTAACGCCGCCATCAAATTGGTCATAAACGAAGCGAAATGAGTTTCATTGGCCGCGAGTTCCTTAATATTGGGACAATATTTTTCAATATCTTTAAGGCCCCCGTTCTGGGCGAGTCCTCTTACGGCACTGAACTTTGTCTTGGCGCAGCCGCCTTTGCCCTTTTCCAACGACTCACGCATGGTTTTACACCAGCCTTGAGCCACCCAGCGCTGGCCGGAATCGTTTTTGGTGCAAAGACCGGTCAGGCTATTGGGATCTTTGAGGCCGGAAGCTCCGCCGCGGACACCGGCGGCGCCGGCGCTAGAACCCGTGGCCAAGATCAGCACATAAAAAATGATATGAAGGCCTCGTGCGGACATTAGTATGTCACCGGCGATCTAATATCCGGCAGAGTCTTCTCACTGTTGGGTTTGCGCGTAGGTTTAGCAGCGGGGAATGAACTGATCACAGATTTTAAACTTAATTTATTACCGGCGGCCGCCATGGGATTTTTCTGCCCGTCGGGCAGATCGCCAAAAATCTCAGTCATCTCTTTTTGCGGAAACTCAAAGCCTTGCACGGCCTCATCGCGGCTGTTGACCAGGTACACAAGCGTTTTATTATGAACATTGCGCGCGCCCGCGGCGTCGCCGTTGTCGAACACAAAAGTCTCAATGTCCTCGCCCTCGAAAAAATCTTGTAGGTGATAAACGGTCAGACCTTGAGGCTTCTTGGAACCCTCGACGCGGAACACGCCATCACTGTAGCGGCCGCTGCTGGAGGAAAACGCGACATAGCTCTGATCTTCACCCACCGGAAC
>JANMVK010000642.1:0-1498 GCA_031392725.1 Pseudobdellovibrionaceae bacterium | reverse complement strand
GTCGCGCATGTGAATTTCGGTAAAGCTACCAAGGTCCTGTTTGCGCGCGAAGCTTAAAAGATTCTGGACAATATCCCGGCAACGCAACGTCGCTTGCTCCATGCTCTTTATATCTTCCTGATGCGGGCGTCCGGGCTTCAGGTCCAGGAGAATCAGCTGCAGAAAGGACAGCATGCCGCCCAGTGGATTGTTGAGCTCATGCGCGATGCTGCTGCCGATGGTGCCGAGCTCGGCCAGTTTTGAGGCCTCAAAAATCCGCCGCTCAAAGCGCACTTCCTCGGTGATGGGCCTAAGTAAAATCAGACGCACGGCTTGGTCGTCGTGAGTGAGATTCATTTCATCGCCGGAGATTTCAAAATGCTCCACCACATCTTTGCCCTCGCGGCTGGCGCGGTAGGTTTGCGCATTCGCCGGTTTAAATCCCGGGCCAAAAAACACATCGAAACAATTCATGCCGATCAAATCGCGGAAGCTGTGCTGTGAACAGGCTTGTTGAAAAGCGCGATTGAGTTTCACAATTTCGAATTCTGAAGTGGTCAGGCACAGCGGGTGCGGAATGGAATCGAAGGTGGCCTGCCATTGGGTTTTAAGTGTCGCGGCCATTTCCAATTTATTTAAACGCGACAGCGCGAGGGCCAAGGCCTCGGTGACCTCATGCAGGAAATCATTTTCATCGGCGGTGAATTTGCGGCTGTCCTCAGTGGAAAACAGAGCCGCGCCTTTTAAATTCTCGCCTTGAAAGGGAATGTCGATGGCCAACATCGGCATGGTCACGGGGGAGCCTTTTGCCAAAGAGCTTTGACTGGCAAAACGAATTTTGACCAAAATTCCGGGAAGGGTGGTGCGCAGCGATTCGTTTAACGTCTGTTCCATTTGCAAAACACTGCCGGCGCGGTGGACACCCAATAGGGCGCGGTGGAAGGCCTCGAGGCGAAGTTTAGTTGAGTCGAGTGCTTGCTTGGACTTGCGCAAGGCTTTATGCCGCCGCTCCACGCGAGTTTCCAGCTCCAAGCGCAAGCGTATTAAATTTTTACTTTGTTCACTGACCATTTCCACCAGCTTGCGTTGCTGGATTTTATGTCCGCTGGATTCCAAGGCGCCCTGCAGTTTTTCGATCAGTGAAGGATCATCAAAGCCGTCGATCAGGTCGTAGAGGTGCCCGGCGTTGGACAGGTCGATGATCTGTTTCGGTTTGATGCCGTCGGTGGCCACGATCCATTGCGACTCCGGCGAATTCTCGCCGAGGAAATCACAGAAGGATTGGAAATCTTTTTTATCTAACTTACCGATGTTACCCGCGCCAAATACCACCACGGCGGGCGCGCGCGCGCTGACAATTTTTTTTGCCGCCGCGAAGTCCGCTACTTGATCCGCGCCGATGTCCATGCGCTCAGGCGAGGGATGGCCCACCACCAAAACACTTGATGCCGTATTCATGCTTTAATTGTACCTAGGATTTAGCGGGCCGAGGGGTCCAGGAAAATCTCTTCCATGCCTT
>JANMVK010000619.1:0-23961 GCA_031392725.1 Pseudobdellovibrionaceae bacterium | reverse complement strand
GATTTCGTGAATTAGTGCCGCGAGCGTAGTCGACTTGCCGGAGCCCGTGGGACCGGTGACCAGCACCAGGCCACGTGGGGTGTCGATCAAATCCATAATGGCCTGGGGAAGATTGAGTTCCTTGGCGCTTTTAATGATTTCAGGAATTACGCGGAATACGCCGCCCATTCCCCGCCGCTGCATAAACACATTCACACGAAAACGGCCAAGGCCCTTCACATGGTAAGATAAGTCCATCTCCCAATTTTCCATAAATGAGCGCTTTTGTTTTTCGCTTAAAATCTCAAAGATTAGAGCTTGAACGGCGTCATTTTCTAATGACGGATGATTGAGTGCGACCATTTCGCCATGTATGCGGAAGTAGGGAGGAGTGCCGGCTGATAGATGCATGTCGGACGCATTCTGCGACACCATAAGTTTGAATAGCTTATCTATTTCAGCCATATGTTCTTTTCGGCCGATCCGGGACCGGTCTTAAACACCGGACTTGTGACTAGACCTTAGGTTGGGTAAGCTCTTTCGATGGCAGCCGAGATTCTTATAAATGTCCGTCCCAATTTGACACGAGTTGCTTATCTTGAAGATGGTTCGCTGAACGATTTAAAAATCGAACGCCGGGGCTCACCGACCTTGGTCGGCTCCATCTACCGGGGCCGCGTCGTTCGCGTGCTGCCCGGAATGCAAGCCGCCTTTGTCGACATCGGCTTGGACCGCGCGGCGTTTTTGTATGTGGCCGATGTGCGCACCAATCTCGACACCGAGCCTCGTTTGTATTTTGATCAGGAAGAAGACGAGGCCACCTCGGAAAATTCGGAAAAAGAGGATGTTCCGAGGGCGGCCATTCAGGAGCTTTTGCACGAAGGACAAATGATTATGGTGCAAGTGGCGAAGGATCCGCTCGGCACCAAAGGCGCGCGCATCACAACGCACGTCTCATTAGCCGGCCGCCATGTGGTGTATATGCCCACCATCAAACATCTCGGAATTTCCCGCCGGATTGAGGACGCAGGCGAACGCGAGCGCCTGAAAAAAATCGTCGAAGCGCTCAAGCCCAAGGGTGGAGTGATTATACGCACCGCCTGCGAAGGGGCCACCAGCGAGGATCTCGGGGCTGACTTGGATTATTTGGGCCGGATGTGGACGGAAGTGGAAAAATCCTATGAAAAGAAAAAAACGTCGGGCCTGATTCACGCCGAAATCGACGTGGAATTGCGGGCGTTGCGCGATTTGCTCAATGAGCGCGTACAAAAAGTCATTGTCGACGACCAAAAAGTTCACAAAAAAGTTATGACTTTTATCACCCAGTTTATGCCCAAATATTCCAAGGCGGTGTCGCTCCACGCGGGCCCGCAACCATTATTTGATATGTATGAATTGGATCTGGAAATTTCGCGTTCGCTCGACCGCAAAATCTGGCTGAAATCGGGCGGCTATATTGTGATCGATGAAGCCGAGGCTTTGGTGGTGATTGACGTCAACACCGGGCGCTTTGTTGGCAAAAAAGACCTGGAAGACACCATCATCAAAACCAATCTGGAAGCGGTTAAGGAGATCGCGCACCAATTGCGCATCCGCAATTGCGGCGGGATTATCATCATCGATTTTATCGATATGGAAAAAGCCGTGCACAAAGAAAAAGTCATGACCCAATTGGCGCTGGAATTAGTCTCGGATTTGGCCAAAACCACGGTGGTTTCCATGTCCGAATTGGGCTTGGTCGAAATGACCCGCAAGCGCACGCGTCCGAGCTTGGTTTCGTCGTTGTGCGAACCGTGTACGTACTGTGAGGGCAAGGGCTACATCAAACGCAAAAGCTCCGTCGCCCAGGAAATTTTTATGGGCCTTGAGCGCGAGGTTTTACGCAACAAAACCGCCACCAGCGCGGTTGTCCACTGCCACAGCGGCGTGGCCGACTGGATTTACGAGGAGGAACAAGAGTCCCTCGAGCTGATCGAAACCAAGATTCAGCGGCCCGTGGTGTTTAAAGTTGAGCCAAATTACCACGTCGAACAGTTCGAAATCGTCTCAGCTTTTGCCACTAGTGTATAAAATTGAGATTAAGTAGGGTTTTTCCGGGGATCTGCTAATCTGAATTCAGGCACGGATCGCCTAGGGGAATTTGAAGTTCGGGACCTCAACTTAAGGGGTCCACAATGTTAGCTCTGCTCCGCATCTTTCAAGTCATTGCCATCACATTTATTTTCACAATGACCTTCCGCGCGCTCGGCGAAGATTTTTACCAATACAAAGAAATCGCCGGTTTCGACGAAATCGCGGCCACTGACGACATGGCTCCCGCCGATGAAAACACCGCTCAGGAAATCAGTGATGTCATCGGTTCCGAACTCGACACTCCCGCCTTCACCACTCCAGAGCCTGAGTCCTACGATCCCGGCGCCTCGGACATGATGAACAAACACAAGCGCGCCAAAATCACCAAGGTGAAAAAGACCAAGAAGGTGGCTAAATCTCACTCGCGTAAGACTACGAAGCGTAAGCATTTTTAAGCGGCTTTTGGGGACGAGTTCGGCAGCTCTGTCTCGGCGCCGCAGGCTTTGCATTGGAATACAAATTGGCCTTTGCGGTTGGTTTCTAGGGCCATGATCGATCCGCATTTTGAACAGTCGTTATGGCCGGCCTTGATCACCATGGATTCTTTTGGCCCGTTAATTTGATAGACGTGAATCACGTCGTCGTTGAAGCCCTTCAGCGTTTTTTTGCCAACAAACGTGGTTTCGAATTGTGTCTCAATGTCTTCGAAAACGTCGTAGTCCGTAACAATTTGGTTGGGCTCGGCGGCCCCGCACAGCCGCGAGGCCAAATTGACAGCGGGTCCGATAGCCGTATAGCTGCGGTAATATTTCTGGCTGCCGTAGAAGCCGACGTTCACAAACCCTTTTGCAATTCCAACCCGGATTGAGAGCTTGTTGAGCCAGTATCTTTCATAGAAGTCCGCACTGGCATTAATCTGGTCGCGGATTTCCAAGGCCGCGCTCACCACCCGTTGAACATAGTCGGTGCGGCGTAGGGGGGCGTTGCAAAAGCCAAGAAGCCCATCGCCTAGAAATTTATCTATGGTGATGTCGTACTTCAGCAAAATTTTGATGGTATCATCTAGAAACCGGGACAAAACTTTTTCCACCTTGTCTTTATCGATGCGGGTCACTTTCTCGGTCGAGTTGACGATGTCCACAAAAATTGCGCAAATCGGCGCGCGCTGGCCTCCGGATTCTAGTTTCAATTTGCCGGAGCGAATGGACTCGACGACTTGCGGAGAAAATTGCGATGACAGGGCATTGAGCCTTACTGCCTCTTCGGTTTTGTCGCGAATGATTTGTTCGCGGCTTTCCAATTCGCCCCTCAGCTGAAGCCGGGACTGAAGTTCCCGTGTCCGCGTGGCTTCATGAAAGAAGCGGATTAAGAAACACATACACACTGACGAGAATATGAAAAAAGAATTGATCGCGATGCCATGCAGGTCGGCGGTGGATGTCGCTTTAAGAATTACAATGGCGTAGTACGGCCCATAAATGCCGGCGGCGGTAGCGACAAGATATATTCGGTTTAGTGGGATAAAGGATAGGGCTCCCATGGCCACTAGATTCAATCCGGCATAGTATCCGGTTGCGGGATCTGGAATCAGATAAATCATGAGGTTGATGCCGGCCGAGAGACAGATGGCGTATCCGGTGGCGAGCCTTTGGCCATGTTCTGAGGTCTGCATTTTGGTGCCAAGGTACGAAACCGCCAGGCACACAGGGATGGCCAGCGCGCGAATGACTAAAAACGGATATTTTAGATCGGGAACATACAGAATATCGGCGGCCCAGAAAAGTGCAAACAGCGGAATAGCCATCCAGTTGGAAATGACCCGGAGAATATCCGCGATCTCATCCAGGCGTTGGCTTTCCACAAAGTTGCCGTCCGTGGGACGGCCGCGAGTTTTCATCATTTTTTCATTATGGCGAACAGATTAATTCCGAGGGGTTCCTTTTCCACCTTCAAGTTTGGATCCAGCCCTTTGAACAGCGCCGCCATTTCGTCCGGAGAGCGGTACAACAGATGCCACTCCAGAACCATTTCCATAAATGGCCGGCTGGGATTGTCTTTGCTGAAATTTCCAATAACCAAAGTTCCATTTTTGTTCAGCCCCTCAAATAGCTTGGCTCCGGCCATTTGCGCGACCGGATCGGTGAAGTAGTCGAATAGCCCAGCGCTATAAATTAAATCGTAGCCGCCGTCGGGCACGCCGCGCGCCAAAATATTTTTAATGGCGAGATTGATGAATTTGAATTCAAATCCGCTGGCCACAAACCGGTCTATTGACATAATTTGCTTTTGCGCATGTTTAAGCGACTCTTCATCCTGGTCAAGGCAGGTGAATTGAACTTTCTTGCCGGCATGCTTAGCGGCGTCCTTGATAAACATCTGCTGTTCCATCGCGGGCCCACTGGCCACGGCGAGGATGCGAACCACATCGCCGGGCGTATTTTGAATGCAGCCGCGAATCTTTTCTAATAGGTAGGCGGCGCGATTCTTAACCGCTTTGGCGGCCGGCTCGTCGATGAAATATTTGTGCATGCACTGGTCAAACAGTGTGGCTCCTACCAGCTCGTTCCGGTAAAGATGATTCATCATCTCTTAGTCACCGGCGTAACCGCGAGGCTTGTAGAAGGCACGGTTGGCAAAAGGAGCCCCATAAACCAAGGGGCCAATCTGAGACCTAATAAATTTTGTACAGGTCGCCACCGTCTTGTCGTCCATGTCGGCCATCATTTTTGGAATGTCCTGGTATTTTTGAGGAATGACCATTCCAATATGCTCCGAAACAGACTCGGCGATGGTTTGTTTAAAGTCGGAATTGTCATCGGCGTTGTCAACGGGCGCCATTTTCTCAATCGTGTCGATTTTCTCTTTCAGAAATGTTAGCCAACCCTTCATTTCAAACACCATAAGTTTGAAAGCGGCCGGTATGACCTGCATTTCTTTAAAGGTGTTGGTGTGATCCCTTAGCATTTCGTCCGAAAGCTCCAGGGCCTTCAGGCGGTCAACGGCCACAGTGCCGCCAAATACCTCGAAACCGACGATTTGATCATTGAAGACACTCTGAGGATGGGGTTCGATCCGAGCGAGCTTCACGTTGAGTCTTTGGGCTTCGACGTTGTTGAATCGAATCACGCCCGGCATTTCTTTCCATTGCTCAAACATGGCCTTTAACAGAGGAACTTTTGCTTCCTGAACGAGGCCGGCGAGTCCAAAGGAACTTACGTTCAGAACTTCAATTTCGTAGTTTCCGACCTGGAGGAAAACCTTTTTCTGCGCGACCGGGGTTCGATCCTGACGGATGATTTTTTTCCTTGGCGCACTGTCTTCGGTTATTTGAAAGGATTCATGTTTCATTCTCGCGACTTGGCCGGCCATAAATACTCCTGTGATGACTATCTAGATGTCTCATCACTTTTCGGCGCATTTATAAGACAAGTTTAAGGCGCCCAGGACTTACGTCTGGAAACTCGGACCAAAGTTCAGCGCTTAGCTTCCATCAACCCGCAAACCCACAATCTGCAAAATCCTCGGCAGTAGTAAAATCTCCGGATGAATAAAAGCGTCGCGCAAATAATCCGGGTACGCGGAGTATTGCACAATTATGCCGGCGTGGGACGGATCCAGTTCGTCGAGCAAGGTTCCGTCGGTGGGCAGCGAGATAAATACCGCGGTGAAACTGGAGGAGTCGGCATCATTGTTGAGATCCTTGATCAGCGGTTGCAGCTCCGCCTTGAAACGGTCGCGGCCGGCAACGGACTCAAAGGCTGAGGCCTTGGGCATAAAAACTTTATTGTGAAAGTTCGTCAAAAATTTTCCATGGTGCCCGGCCTGTACTTGGACTTTCAAGACGGTAATGTAGGCCATTGGCACTTGGGTTTTATTCGGACGGTGCACTTCAAACAGTTCCGCGGCGGCACTGGAAAAATGCGTGTTCAGCGCTCCCATGTCGCCGGAACTATAAGACGCGACGATCTTTTCACCTCGCACCGCCGGGTGCACGGCGCTTAACCAGGCCGTACGTTCCTTTAATTTCCGGATCGCGGCGAACGTGGCCAAGACTTCGGAATCGGCATACGACGAATACATAATCAGGACATTGCCCGCGGCCAGCAGCTCACTCACCAAAGCTTGTCCATCGTCTTCTTCAGAAATATTCTCAGAGCTTGCGCTCAAGCGGCGGATTTCCGCGCGCAATTCCGTCTGGTTCATCAACATGAACCGGCAGTTTGGGGCGGGATTGTCTGGCGTATCGGCATCGCCTGTGGCGAAAACGGTATTCGCAAATCCCAAAATCATCAGAGCCATCAGGAATCGAAAAAGGAACATGAATTCGCATTTGCTTCAAGGCGTGTGCCATGACACAACTGGTGCCGTGGATGAATCCGGTGAAACTCCGGAGCTGTCGCGCAACGGTAAAGCCCGGTCGAATCCTAAATATGTAAACCCACTACGCACGATAGGCTGGTTGACCGTGATGCTACTCTTAATTTTTTCTCTCAACGCTCTCGCCCAAGAAATTCCGGTTTATAAAACTCCGCCTGTCTTAGTAACGCCGGCTAATTTTCGCGAGCCCGAACCTGATTCCATTGTGGAACTGCCTCCCCACTCGACTTCTAAGGCCGCCACTCTCGATGATGTATTGAGGGGCGCTCCCGGCGTGGTGGTCACGCGCTCAGGCGGCCCGGGACAACCCAGCACTCTATTCATTAGGGGAGCCTCGAGCGCGCACACTTTGGTGCTGCTCGATGGAGTGGAAATCAACGACCCCTCGCAGCCGGCGGGAGGCTTTGATTTTTCCACAATCGATTTGAATCTGGTGGAAAAAGTTGAAATCTTTAAAGGCCCACAAGCCCTGAGATACGGCTCGGGCGCCATGGGCGGAGTCGTGAACATCCGCACCAAAAAAGGCGGCTTAGGTAAAAACATTTTGGCCGCCCGCGCCGGCTCTCACAACACCAATCAAGCCACCGCGAGCCGTCTTGGCCAAAGCTACGCGCTCTCGGTCACGCGCTATGAGACCACGGGAATTTCCGCCGCGGCCGGAGAGCCCGAGGCCGACGGACACCGCTATCTTGCGGGAGCCTTTCACGGCGGCTACCAGTGGTCCGAGGATACGGAGCTTGAGTTTATCAGCCGCGCCCTCGGCTCCACCAGCGATTTGGATTTTGCCGCCAGCACCACGGCGCCCTTTGGCCAGGACGCCGATGATCCCAACTATACGGCTGAGAATTTTCATTTGATCAATGCGCTAAAAGGTTCCACCAATTGGAATTCAAAATGGAAATCAAATTTCACTCTTTCGCATTTTCATATGCATCGCACCGTCGACAACCGTCCCGATGAACGCAACAGTTCGGTTTTTCATGACGACCGGCAGGCCACGTCCACTAAAATGGACAATATCAATTCTTACGCGCTCAATTCTAAAACCACGCTAGCCTTCGGACCCACTGTGCGGCTCGAGAAGGCGCAAAATTCCGCCTGGATCGCGGGCGCCTTTGCCGACGCCAATCTTTCACTGCGGCCATTTTTCCTGCAGGCCGGCGGCCGCTACGATTATCATCAACAATTCGGCGGTGAGTTCACTTACGCCATCAGTCCCGGCGTCAGATTGTTTGACGACACCACGCTATTTGCCCGTCTCGCGACCGCGTTTAAAGCGCCGAGCCTGTTTCAAATTTACGACGCCACCTATGGCAACCCTGACTTGCGGCCCGAATCGGTGCGCGGCGAGGAGCTCGGCGCCGAGCAGGGCTTTGGCGAAGACATCCGCACTAAACTCACCGTCTTTCGTTACCGCTACCGGGATCTGATTCAGTTCGGACCACCGTACCGAAATATCGCCACGGCCGACACCACCGGCTTAGAGTTCGAGTATTCACACAAGCTCCATAAAATTGATTTGCAAGGCGCCTACACCTACACGGACGCCCGCGATTCGACCGGAGCTCGGCTGGTGCGCCAACCGTTTAGCAGCTGGCGGGCGGGAACTGGCGCGGCCATTACCGATTCGATCAACGCACGAGCTGAATATCGCGGAGTGGGCAGCCGGCCGGATTTTCATGCGCTATCCAACGCGCCAGTGACGACGGCGGCTTACGATGTCCTCGACATTTCCGTGGCACTTTCGCTCGGATCCAGTACTCAGATCACGGCCAGTGTGGAAAACGCTGTGGATAAGCAATATCAGGAGATTGCGGGTTACGGCGCGCCCGGCTTGGGCGTGTACCTGGGCGCGAAAACCGAACTTTAATTAATCTTCGACCGTAATCCACGTGTCGGCGATGCCGTTGGCGCGCACCATCCGGTTAAACGCAAACGCATTGTCCGGATGAACGCGAATGCATCCGTGGGAGGCGCGTTGACCCAGCTTCGCCCAATTGCCCTCGGGAGTGCCATGAATGGCATATCCGCCGCGAATAAATACGGCGTAAGGCATATTGCCCAAGCCCTTATAGTCACCGCCCGGATATTTGGTTGAGCTGTAGCGGTCATAAATTCGGCCGCTCGGGTGCATGTCCATATCAGGCGTCCTGCGTCCCGCGACTCCGGTGGAAACCGGCCATACGCTTCGCACGACTCCGCCCACGGACAAATATAATTTCTGATTGCGCTTGCTCACGCGTGCAAAAATATTGCAGTTTTCGCGCTCACAGCTGCTGACAAAATTCATAATTGCGGCTGAGAAAGTTTGAAAGCCGGTGCCGATCCACGAAGGCATTCCGGTTTCTTGTTCTTGGATTTTATCGAATTCTTGTAAGAGTTGTTCCGCGTTGGGATCTTGGGGATCAAATTCGTCCATCCAAGTCTCTTGTTGCTGCGGCTGCAGCGGCTGTTGGGCTGTTGCCTGAAACGAGAAAACGCCAACTGTTAAAGCCAGTGACCACATGAACTTAAAATTTACCGGCATAATTCCCCCCGAGATAGACAGAGGGCATACCGAATTAAATCAACCTATGCTAATAGAAATATAGATGAGCGAAATTATTTTAACCACACTCAATGCCCGCTACAGCCACGCCAGTCTTGGTTTGCGCTATCTTATGGCCAATCTGGGTGAGTTTCGCGGCCGAACGCTCCTTGCCGAATTCACCATCAAGCGTCCCCCGGCGGAAATCGTGGCCGAAATCCTGCGCGCACAGCCCAAGATCGTGGGATTTGGCACTTATATATGGAATGTGAAACAGACTCTCGAAGTGGTGCGGCAGCTTAAAACGGCCCAGCCCGATTTAATCATCCTCGCCGGCGGCCCCGAAATCAGTTTCGAAACCGAAGGCCAAGAGTTATTTCACGCGGTGGATTACGTATTGAAGGGCGAGGCCGACTTCTCTCTGCGTGAATTTCTTGCCCAGTGGGACCGAGGCGAGCGGCCCGGGGCGAAAATAATTTCAGGCCCGCTCCCAGATATTAAAGCCATTCGGCTGCCCTATGACCTTTACTCGGCCGACGACATCGCCAATCGCACTCTTTACGTCGAGGCGTCACGCGGCTGTCCCTATAAATGCGAGTACTGCTTGTCGGCGCTCGATGTGTCGGTGAGAAACTTTCCGCTCGATGAATTTCTGGCGCAAATGCAGTCCCTGCTCGACCGCGGCGCGCGCCAATTTAAATTTGTCGACCGCACCTTTAATCTCGCGCCGACCACCAGCTCGCGCATTCTCAAGTTCTTTTTAGAGCGCATCCATCTCGGTTTATTCTTGCA
Source organism: Pseudobdellovibrionaceae bacterium (assembly GCA_031392725.1). Taxonomy (GTDB): domain Bacteria; phylum Bdellovibrionota; class Bdellovibrionia; order Bdellovibrionales; family UBA1609; genus JALHOQ01. The sequence goes on along the minus strand of JANMVK010000619.1, from coordinate 14,213 downwards.
TTTCGAATTGGTGCCGGACCGCCTTCCGCCCGAGTTAAAAGAATTGATCCAGCAGTTTCCCGCCGGCGCGCTGCAATTTGAGATCGGCATCCAAACTTGGAGTGAAAAAGTGGCCCGCAATGTGAGCCGCCGTCAGGATTTCACTAAGATCGCCGATAATCTCCGCTATCTGCGCGAACACACCGGCGTGCACACCCATGCCGATTTGATCGTGGGTTTACCGGGTGAGACTTGGAATTCGTTTGCGCAAGGTTTCAACGCGCTCTACGCGCTTGGGCCCGATGAAATTCAGGTGGGAATTCTCAAGCGGCTCAAAGGCACGCCCATCATTCGCCATGATCAAATGTTCGGAATGAAATACGCCACGGAACCGCCGTTCCAGATTTTAGAGAACAACCACCTGAACGCGGAGGAGATCCTAAATTTAGAAATCTTTGCGGATTTCTGGGACCTGGTGGCCAACTCGGGCCGCTTCCCCGATTTTAAGGAAATTGTGGAGCATTCCGGCCAAACGCCGTTTGAGTTTTACTATGACCTATCGCAAAGGCTTTACCGGCATTTTGGCCGCACCCATTCCATCCATTTGCGTGACCTTGAGCAGGCGGTGGCTCTCGCCGCGGTCCGCCGGGAATCCGCCACCACGGCTCTTCCCCAGCGGCAAGCCCTCCATGTTAGGGCGGGGCTTTAAACACCACTTCAAAGAACTCGGTCACAACCAAGGCCTTATCGAGGTCCTTGATCGCCCATTTTTCCAAGTGCGGAAGATAAAACGGCGAGTGCAGTTCCTGCCAGGCCCTAACCGACAGATCACCCTCGCCTTCGGCTACGGCTATTTCCTCTGGAATTTCACCAAAAGGATGCAGCTCAACCCGCACCGTCTTTACGATCAAACGGGGCTTGGAGGCCGAGTCCAAAATGATCCAAAAATCGCCCACCGCCGGCAGCGGATCGCCGGCCGACTTGTAGTCGTCGACCAGGCCGCTTCCGGCCCACTTCTTTCCATCTAAATACAGCTGAATCAGGGAATCCGTGAGATCCCGCCCCCCCGCGAAAGCCGCGGACACCTTGGCTTTGGAGAGATCCGCCCCCTGAGACCGCACATATTGGTTCCAGAACTCATTTTCGACGGGTGTCATAGGCCACAGATCTTGACACCCCTAGGACGCCGTGGCAATCAGGTTGATTCCTAGCACATTGAGAGTCCCCGTTGACGGGGCCTCTGCGTTTAGGTTTCGGAGGTTTCTAGATATGTACGCCATTATTAAGGCCGGCGGTAAGCAATATACCGTAAAACCCGGCGACGTTCTTCGTGTTGAAAAAATGGAAGCAGAACTCGGTGCTGTATTGGACTTAAAAGAAGTTCTTTTAGTCGGCGGCGAAAAAACCTTCGTGGGTGAAACCATCGGCAAAGCTTTGGTCACGGTCGTTGTGACCAACCAACAGCGTGGCCCGAAACTGGTCGTGTTCAAAAAGAAACGCCGCCAAGGTTACCGCCGCATGGGCGGACACCGTCAGCCCTACACAGAAATTTTTGTGAAATCGATCACCAATCCTGAAGGCACAGTGGAAAACGCGGAAGCTAAACCCAATGTGTTCAGCCCCGAGCGCAAAGCTGAGAAATTGGCCAAGACTGAAGAAGTCCGATTGGCTTGGAAAGAGAAACACCGCGCATCCGGCGGCGAAACCTCTTCGACTGAAGACAAGACCGCAAAAGCGTCGGCTCGTCCGACCGCTAAGAAAGTCGCGAAAAAAGCCTCGGGCGCGAAAAAGGCCCGCGGAGCCAAAAAAGCAACAGCAAAAAAGTCGGCTAAGAAAAAGTCGGCTAAGAAAACCACCAAGAAGTAAGGTGAACGTATGGCATCAAAAAAAGCAGCGGGTAGTACAAAGAACGGCCGGGACTCACAGAGTAAACGCTTAGGCGTAAAACGCTTTGGCGGCCAGCATGTGCAGTCGGGCACCATTATCGTGCGCCAGCGTGGAACGAAGTTTTATCCCGGACGCAATGTGCGTTTGGGCCGCGACTTCACGATCTACGCTGTGATTGAAGGCGAAGTGAAGTTCGAGCGCATGAACAGAGATAAGTTTAAAATCAGCGTTTACCCTAAAGCGGCGTAAGCGACTCGTTTTAAACTTAAAAACAAGTTTTTGTGAAGCCCAGTCGCGACCGATTGGGCTTTTTGATTTGAAGGACCAATGAAGTTTATCGATGAAGTGAAAATCACAGTGTACTCCGGCAAGGGCGGACCAGGTTTGGTTAGTTTCCGGCGTGAAGCCATGGTCCCGCGCGGCGGACCTGATGGCGGCGACGGCGGCGATGGCGGCGACGTGATCATTCAAGTCGACCCGCGCCTTCACTCCCTTCTCGATTTACGCTTTAAAAAAGTTTACCGCGCGCAAGATGGCCAGCCGGGAGAGACCCGCAACATGGCGGGCCGCGACGGCGAGGATTTGATTCTAAACGTTCCTCCGGGAACCATTATTAAAAATACCGACGGCAATATTATGCATGATCTCGCGGAAGGTGACCGCCTGGTGTTTCTCGAGGGCGGACTCGGCGGCAAAGGCAATCCGTTTTATAAATCCAGCGTGAATCAAGCGCCGACCGTGGCGCAAAAAGGTTTGCCCGGTGAGGAAAAAGAAATTCACCTTGAACTGAAACTGCTCGCCGATGTGGGCATCATGGGTTTGCCCAATGCCGGCAAGAGCACGCTGATTTCGCGGATCTCCGCGGCCAAACCGAAGATCGCAGACTACCCGTTCACCACTTTAGTGCCGAACTTAGGCGTGGTGCGCTTTCGCGAAGAACTGACCTTTGTGGTCGCCGACATTCCCGGCCTGATCGCCGGCGCGCACGAAGGCGCGGGGCTTGGCACGCAATTTCTCCGGCATATCGAGCGCTGTACTCTGCTGGTTCACCTGATCGACGCCAGTCCGCACACGGGCAAAGATATTATGGACGCGTATAAAGAGATCCGCCGCGAACTGGAGCTGTACGACAGCCAAAAATCCGGCGATGAGGGTTTTGAGCCCCTCAGCACCCGGCAAGAGCTAGTGGTGTTTAATAAAATTGATACGGCTGAGGAAGCCACGGTCCGCGGGGCCACCGCGCAGTTTAAAAAACTGGGCGTGAAGGTGTTTGCGATTTCCGCGGCCACCGGCAAAAACACCAAGGAACTGGTGGATGAACTAGGTAAAAAGGTGTTCAACGATGGCAAATAAAATCGGCATATTCGGCGGCAATTTCGATCCATTTCACTATGGGCATCTCAACAGCATGCTGACCATTGCTGAAAAATTCGGGCTCGATGAGGTCCGCGCGGTTCCGGCCTTTATCAGTCCCTTGCGCGTCCAGACCCAGGGCTCAACCCCTGTTCACCGCATGGAAATGTTAAAGCTCGGCATCCGCGGGCATGAGACCTTAATTAAAATCGACGAGCAGGAGATGGAGCGCGGCGGAGTCAGCTACACCATCGACACTGTCAAAAATTACCGCGAGGCTGATAACAAAGCCCAACTGTTTTTAATTATCGGCATGGATCAATTTATGAAGTTTGATCAATGGAAAAAATTTGACCGGATTTTAAATGACGTGGACCTGATCGTGACCTCACGCCCGGGAATGGAACTGCCTTACACCATGGACGACTGGCCGATCAGTGTGCGCTCCATGGTCGCCGATCATGACCGCCAGCAGGCCATTTTAAAAACCGGCCGCGGTATTCATTTTGTGCAGTTGAAAGACGTGGAAACCTCCGGCACCGAAATCCGCCGTAAGATCCGCATCGGGCAGAGCATTCAGACCGACGTTCCGCCCGAGGTCACCGAATTTATCAGGACCAATAAATTGTACGAGTCGGTTCAGCACAATATCGGCGATTTTAAAAAATTCACCGACTATTGCGCCCTGAATTTAAACGACAAGGGCGGCATCAGCGTGCAGTCCTATGATTTGCGTAAGGCCAATGCTCCGGCGGAATTCACTTTGATCGCCTCCGGCACCAGCACCCGCCATACCACGGCCTTGGCGGAGCATTTGATTAAAGAAGTTAAAAAAGATTACGGCGTATGGCCCGAGAGTCTCGAAGGCCAAGGCGAAGGCCGTTGGGTGGTGGTCGATTATGGCGCGCTGATCGTCCATGTGTTTTATGATTTTGTCCGCCAGGAATACCGCCTTGAAGATCTGTGGACCAAGATCCGTAAATGAAACTCCGGCTTCTAATTTTCGAAGGCAAAGTCCCCGGGTGGGTCGCGGAAGCGCGCGCCGAGTATCTGCAGAAAATTTCGCCCTTTGTTCCCATTGAATTAAAGAGCCTAAAAACTCCCACGGCGGAACGTGATCAGGCGGAAGTTAAACGCCGGCGCGAGGGTGAAATGCTGCTTGAGCAGTTGGAAGAGCGCGACTTGGTCGTGCTGTTTGATGAAAAAGGCAAGATTGGTAAATCTTCAGAGGACTTTGCGCAGCAATTGGGCCGGGTCTTGGAGTCCGGCAAGCAGCGCGTGGTTTTGTGCATCGGCGGGGCCTATGGATTCTCGGACGAAGTTTATAATCGCGCCGACATGAAGTGGTCGCTGTCACCTCTGACCATGAATCACTGGCTGGCGCAACTGACGGCGCTTGAGCAAGTGTACCGGGGCTTGACGATCCTAAAATCCATTCCCTATCATAACCGCTAAGGAGTTCTTGTGACTAAAGTCGCCCTAATTTTACTGTTGTTGTTCTCGGTTGGATGTGTGACCCAAAAATATTACGGACCTGAAACCTCGTCCTATGCCGGTGCTCCGGACAAGTCCCTGCGGTCACAACTAGTTTGGACTAAGAATAAAACGAATTCATTTCACATTATGATCAGGTTGGTTAATGAATACAGCGAGCCGATTGTTTTGAAGACGATTCTTTTGGAGTACGAGGGAGTCAAAGTGGCGCCGACTGACGCGGTACCAATCGAACTGCAACCAGGCCAGACGATGGAAAAGCTTATGATTTTTCAGGCTTCAAACCGCAGGCCGGTTCCAACTGGGGCTGATCTTTCGGCCACATTGAGTGCGAATGTTTATCAAGGTACGCCGGAAAAACTCGTTCAGGCGCTGCACTCGTTGCGCAAAACGTTTCCATACTGCCGCGAAGGCAATATTGTTTGTCCTTAGGGTCCAATGACTCTCGCGCCGACGATGCGGCCGTGAATGGCCGTATAGTTGATGCACAAATGAACGCGGGCGTTGATTTGGCTTTCCGCAAAGCGCTCGCCGACATTGACCAAACAAATGCCGTTAACGCTGAGGCCTTCGGGGCACGATTGATTGATCGTTAAGATGCCAACCAGAGCCGTGGTCTCAGCGCCGGTGCGGGTGAAGGTCTGGCAATCGCGGTCGGAGAGCGCCGAGGCGCTCACTGTTGCAAAACAGACCAGGCTTAGAGAAAATACAGATAGCATTCGATACAGGCTTATATGATTCATTCCGTTTAGAAATTGCAAAGGCCGGGCCGGATGCCGGACGGCGCGGCCCTGAGAATCAATTAACGCTTAGGCCGCGGCAGTGGCCCGGTTGCAATGCTGTCTTACATGTTACAAGCGTTTCATATTTGCCCTGTGTGTAAGCTCCCCGGATTCCGCGAACAAAAACTCTGCCGCCATTGCGCTATCGATTTGCGCCGTCACCGGCAGCCCACGGTCCGCGGGGGGAAGGATTTTACCGTGCGCAGCCTGTTCCCGTGGGACCGTCACAGCCCTCAGGGACTTTCCGATTTGGTTTATTCATTAAAAGGCATTGAGGAATCGCAAGCGTGGTTTGAACTGGCGCTGTGGATGATGCAGAAATTTTCATTTAAGCTGGAGAAGCCGGTGCTCGTGCCGGTGCCGGGACCGCGGCCCAATCACGCTTATGGCTTGGCGACCGCTCTCAGCCGCGTGCTGGGCCATCCGGTGCGAGATGCACTGGTCACCTGCGCCTCTCGACGGCAAAAAGCGTTGGGGCGGGAGGCGCGCAGCGAGGTTCAATTCGCATTGAGGGCGGGCCATCTTTGTACGGACTACAAGTGTGTCGTAATCGTCGACGATGTGGTGACCACGGGAGCCACTGCGGATGCGGCTTACCGGGCGTTGCTTCGCCCGAAAAATTGCGAAGTTTGGTGCTTAATGGATCGTTCACTTCGCTAGCGAAGTGAACCCTTGCGGCCCATAGGTCCCTCAAGTATAGTCGCACCATGTTAAATATGATGAGAATATGTTTAGTAGCGGGACTCACCGCGAGCGTGGCGAGCGCCGGCAAGTTGTCGTCTAAAGACGTCGATGCGGTTTTATCCAAATACCGCGAGGCCGAAGCCTTCCGCGCCAAAGTTAAAAAAACCGTGGCGCAAGAAGTGATCGGCACAGAAAATTCCGGCGAGGGACGCTTTTTCTTTTCGAAAGGGAAATTGCGCCTGGAAATGGGTGAGCCGGAAAATACCACTCTCGTTTACGACGGCAAGACCATTTGGATGGAGACCCGTCTCGACAAAGACACCATTGAAGTCACCAAAGTGAAAACCAAAGCCCTGCAAAAGAACGATTCGTTATTGGCCGCGCTGTTTGAACAAAAAAATATTTTAAAATCCTTCACCATGATTTCCGCCACTGAGAAAGACGGGAAGAATGTTTATACGTTCGAGCCGCGCGATAAAAAGAAAACTGAAATCCGCATATTGGATATCGCGCTCGACGGCCACGAGCTGGCGGGGATCGCTTATAAAGACGACCGGGAGAACCGCGTGACCTTCGAATTCACCGATTTGGTGCGCGAGGCGGTGCCGGCTAAGAAGTTTAACTACAAGCCGCCTAAGGGCGCCAACGTAACGGAAATGTGATGAAGGAAATCTGCGAGCCTTCCAAAAAAGTGCATTTTGTCAGCCTCGGCTGCCCGAAAAATTTGGTCGACACCGAAATCATGCTTGGCTCGCTGATGCGCGACGGCTACCAGGTGGTGGAGCAGCCCGAGGATGCCGACACCGTAATTGTGAACACCTGTGGTTTCATTGAAGCCTCCAAACAGGAGTCGCTCGATAAGTTAATGGAAATGGCCGCGCTCAAAAAGACCGGCGGCGTGCAGAAGGTGATCGCCGCGGGTTGCCTCACCCAACGCTACAAAGATGATCTAGTGGCGGGCTTGCCGGAGGCCGATTTATTCGTGGGCTCCGGCCAGTTCCAAAACATCGCGACAATTTTGCGTGAATCCAAAGCGGGGAACAAAGAGAAGAGATTCTTCCACCTGCCGACTTACCTGCAGGAAGAGTCCACGCCACGGGTGAATTCCCAGCCGCGCCACCGGGCTTATTTAAAAATTTCTGAGGGCTGTAAAAAACGTTGCGCCTTCTGCGCCATTCCCCTGATCCGCGGGGATTTGCAATCGCGCGGGCTGAAATCCATCGTGAGTGAATCAAAATTGCTGGTCGCGGGCGGGGTCAAAGAGCTGATTATTATCAGCCATGACTTCACCGACTTCGGTTGGGATCTGCGCAAGCAGAATGCCGAGGCCAAGGAATCTCCTGATGAATTGCTGCGGGTGTTGGCCGATGAGTCGGGTGCCGAGTGGATCCGCGTATTGTATCTGTATCCGGATGGCGTGAGTGACCAGACCTTAAAGTTGATTCGCGAGAAGAAAAATCTGGTGAAGTACTTCGACATGCCTCTTCAGCACATCAACAGTGAAGTGCTAAAGAAGATGAACCGCCGCATGACCCGTGAAAAAATCGAGAGCACGTTGCATGATATCCGCGCACAAATTCCCGAAGCGGTTTTGCGCACGCAGTTTATCGTGGGGTATCCCGGCGAGACGGAAGCTCATTTCCAAGAACTGTTGCGTTTTGTCGACGAGACCCGCTTTGACCGCGTCGGCTGCTTTATGTATTCGCAGGAAGAAAACACCAAGGCCGGAACTCTTCCCGATCAGGTCGATGAGGAAACTAAACAGCGCCGTCACGACATGTTGATGGAACTTCAGCAGAAAATTTCCAACAGTAAACAAAAAGAGTGGATCGGCCGCAAGATTGACGTCATGGTCGAAGGTTTTGCTGAGGAAACCGAATTGCTTTTGGTTGGCCGCCACTCGCAGCAGGCGCCCGATATCGACGGCGTGACTTACATCAATGACGGCGAAGCTAAAATTGGCGACCTGGTCCAAGTCGAGGTCACCGACGCCATGGATTATGATCTGATCGGCGGCATCGTGGAGAATTATGGGCCTCCGAGTTAAGAGTTGGTAATCAGACAACATATTATTGACATCGTGCCCCCAGATAAGCTGCAATGGTTGTTGAGAGGCGGGGGGTTATGGTGGTTTCGGGGAATTACGTGATGATGGTTGTCTACTCAGTTGTGATCTTTTTCGTCGTCAATATGCTGGTCAGCTAAAAGCCAATACTGAATTCCTTTCAGGGCTCTTGACCAGATTAATTCGTTGCGTTAAATAGTTAAATCTTATGAAGTTTTCAAGGACCATCGGAATCTTAGCCGCGCTTATTTTATGCGGCCCTGGTGCGTCCGGCGAAGTCTCGTTTCAGCAGTCCCGCAGCTGGAAAAGAGCACGCACAATTCAGCCCGGACAACAGGTCTGGGGCCTGCAGACTTCTTATCAAAAAATCTCCGGCCGCTTCAGCAACTCAGGAACTGTCCAGCCTTTGGGCCGGCCTTACGCGCGTACCGTTTCTTGGAAACAGCTCTTAGAAAATGAATCCTCGGTGCAAAGCCGGACTGAAATGGAATCCTACATGCGCTCCCGCGGAGCGCATGAGGAAGACGTGGCCGCCACCGCAAGTTACCAGGTGGAACGCGAGGAAGTGGGTTTCAACGTCAATTGGGCCTACGGGTTGATGAGGCGCTGGATGATCGGCTTTGAAGTTCCGCTCACTCACCGCCGCACCCAAGTGAAATCCAAAGTGGCAATGTCTCCGGTTTTGGCGGGCACCCGCCAGCCAGAAATGTCGCAAAAAATCCGCACGGCATCCGAGCAGGAATTAAGCAACTCCGGCTACGATAATATTCCCGATCAACAACGCAGCTGGGATTGGGGCGACGCCAGTATTTTGAGCCAGGTGTCGCTGATGGAAGGTTATAGGTGGCAGTGGTCGCTGCAGCAGCTGATGCGCTTCCCCACCGCGCGCAATCCCGAGTTGGACAATTACATTCAAGCCGCTGACGACAGTGGCCAGGTGGATTTGGGTTTAAGCTCATTGGTTGATGTCCGCTACCGGCGTTGGGTGCTGGGCGCCCAAGCGGGCTACGTGGTGCAATTGCCCGACTCCATGCGGACCCGAGTGTCGGACAGCAGCTCGACCCGCAAAGTGGACCCAAAAGTGTGGCGCGATTTAGGCGATTGGTATTGGGCCGCGGCAGACGGCGACTATCATTTATCCAACAAACTGAATCTCAACTTGGAATATGCCTATCTGATGAAATTTCAAGATAAGTACCGCGGCCGCTCGGCTGAAGGCGTGGACTATTCGACATTCGCTAAAAACACCAATCAGGATCTGCACCAAACCAAAGTGGGATTTCTCTATCAAATAAATAACGAAGGCACCCGTGGTGGCGTGGAAAACAAGTGGGTGGCCTCAGTCGCATATAATTATCCGTGGCTCGGCCGCAACAGTCTGAACTCCAGCCGCACATCGGTAGATTTAATTAGTTACTTTTAGACGCGCCTACTGAGCGAAATTATAGATGTCAGGGTAGTTACGGCCGACCTCTTCGGAGTCCATGCCGTAACCGATTACAAAGCGATCTTCTATGGAACGTCCGACGTAGTCGGGATTGATTGGCAGTTCACGCAAAGCGGGTTTGTCCAGCAGGGCAACGACCTTCAGCGACGCGGGCATCGAAGCTAACAAACGAGATTTTAAAAAACTCAGTGTGCGGCCGGCGTCGATGATTTCCTCGATGATCAGTACGTGTTTGCCGAAAATATCGACTGTGATGTCTTTTAGAATCCGGCAGCTTTCACCTTTGGGGGAGGTCACATAAACGAAGTCCAAAACCTGCGGCAGTTTAATTTTGCGGGTGAGATCGGCCATAAATAATACCGAACCTTTAAGCGGGCAGATCAGCACGAGCTCTTTGCCCTCGTAATCTTTTTCGATTTCCTTGGCGAGCTCCGCGACCATTTCGTCGATTTCAGAGCGGGTGATGGACGGGATCATACCTTCGCGCACTTGCATAACGGCTCCTACAGCTCGGCGTGCGAGCGGGGTTGGGTGGCGGCTTGAGCCTGCCGGAGCAAGCGCTGAGCCTCCGTATGATTGGGGTCGCGGTGAACGGTGGCTTCCCACTGTTCGACGGCAGCAGACACATCTCCGGTATCAAACAAAATCCGGCCAAGGCGCACTCGCGCGCTCAAAAAGCCGGGATATTCTTTGCACAACGAACGCAATTCGCGCAGAGCTTTTTCCGGCTCTTGCAAGCGCATGTAACACTCCACCACTTTCATGGTCAGTTCGGGCTTGCGGTTGGAAAGAGTCAGCGCTTTATAATACTGATCCAAAGCATCTTTGAAACGGCTGTGATGAAAATAAAGTTCGCCCAGCTCATCGTGCTTAATGCTGAATTTTTCATTGATGTAAGGATCGTCGGTGGAATTTTGCCGCGCGAGCAAATCGCGGGCCTCATCAAACACTTTACGGCCTTCTTCGTATTTGCCGATGTCATTTAAAATAATACTTAAACCCACACTGGCGTCGGTGAACGACGGCTCGAGCTCCAGCGCGCGGCGGAAGGCGCGGATCGCTTTATTGAATTTTCCCTGGTCGTAATAAATCGTGCCCAGCATGTGGAAAACTTCGGGCGATTTGGCGTTTTTTAAAATCAGCTGATTGAGAATGGGCTCGGCCATGTTGTACTTATTCTCGCGAAAATATTCACGAGCACTGGTCAGCATGTCGTTAGATACGGTCTCCAATTTCGCGCCTCGCTTTCTCAGCTTCATCACTGTTCTTATACTGAGTGATCAGTCTCTGGTAATGCGCCTTCGCTTTTCCCAGATCCTTAATCTTAAACGCACTGACCGAGGCTCCGTAAAGAGCTTTCGCATCATATCCGAGGCTCGGGTACTTTTCTAACAGACCTTCAAAGCGGGTCAGGGCGCTCTCATAGTGGTCGCGGATGAAATAAAAGTGTCCGACGTAATACTCTTTCTCCGCCAGCATCTTTAGGGCTTTAGTCTTGTATTCCCGGGCGTCCTTCACATGGCCACTCTGCGGGAACGACTGCACCACTTCGTCAAAATACAGAATCGCGCGCTCGGCCACGGCCAAATCGCGGTCAATGGTGGCCGGCAGCTGACTATAGAAACTCAAACCCAGGCGATAAGTCACATAGTCGATCTTCGCGTGAGCGGGATGCATTTCCTTAAACACCTGATAGGCGTTTTGCGCCTCAACGAATTCCTCACGCTTGAAATTGATTTCGGCGATCTTCAACTCCGCCTCGGTGGCCTGCTTGGAATAAGGATGCTTGTTTTTGACCGTGGAAAACTGAGCGATGGCTTCTTCATAACGCTCATCTTTTTCAAACTTCTCACCCAGCTTATAGGCGCCTTCTGGCGTGTTGGTGTCGATCTCCGGAGTGCTGGAGCAGCCGCCGAGAGAGAGGAGAAGGAACGCGAATAGGAATGCAAAGGAGTTATGACGCATGATGCACGTAATATGGCATAGGTTAGGTCCGGGTGTCGATCAGATGCCGGTAAATTGTGCTGACGGTCACTTTGAGTGTGCTGGCCACGGGGATGGAAATAATCATTCCTAGCACCCCTAAAACCTGGGCGCCCGCGATCAAAACCACAATGACCGTCACCGGATGGAGATCGACGATTTTAGCCACCATCAGCGGGATTAAAAATCCCGCGTCAATCAGCTGCGCGACCATGTATACGGCCGCCACGGCCGCGATATTCAGGGCGGAGTAGCCGTTGGCGGTGGCCACAATAAAGGCCGGAACCGCGCCGAGAATGGGCCCCAAATAAGGAACCAAATTGGTCACGCCGGCGAAAATCCCCAGCAGCACGGCATAGGGAAACGAGATCGCCATCAGGCCGATGCCCGTAACTAAGCCCACCACAAAACTCTCCAGAAGACGGGCGCGGACGAATTGGCCCACCTGCAAATTGATTTGATGGAGCAAGCTTAAGGCGGTTTCAAATAAATGGTTCGGCACCAGGCCGAGAGTTCCTCGCGACATCAGGCGGCCGTCTTTCACCATAAAAAATGCGAGGAAGGGTCCGAGCAACATCACGGTTACAAAAGTCTTCACATAGCTGGGAAGAGTCTCAAAAAAGTTGCTGGTCCGGCTGGTCAGGAAGGATTCCACGCGAGTGGTGAGGTCGAAGGTCGAAAGCGGCCCCGAGATGGCTTGCACGCGGCCCTCGAGTTCGGAAATAAAATGGCCCACGCCCACGATAAAGCGCGGAGTGTCCTCTTTGAGGCGGTACAAAGTTTCACTTAAGTAAGGCGCGATAAAAAAACCGCTCAGGGTGATCAGCGCGGTAACCACCACAAACACCAGCACCGTGGAAAGTCCGCGCGAAACTCCCTGGCGCTCGATGATGTTGACGGCCGGGCCGAGAATATAGGCCACGACAAAAGCAATTAGCGCCGAAGTTAACAGGTTTTCCACCGCGAGCAGCACGATCAAACCGGTGAGCAGGATGGAAACGACGCCGGCTAATTTCCAGCGGTTCACCCGCTTCAGCGTCTGCTGCGAAATCGACCTCATACGCGTTCGCTCATGCGGCGAATGTCGTCTTTAAGCTCGGTGACTTTCAGAGTGGTTTCCTTTAGGCGGCGGCCGAGCACTTCACTTAAGCGCATTAGAATTTTCACGCCGGTGGCCGGTTGCCGCTCGAGAATTTCCAAAAGATCGGGTTTAAAAAAGCCGATGAGCTGGGAGTCTTCCGCGGCGATGGAGGTGGCCGTGCGGCGCGAGTTGTTTTCCACCAGCGACAGCTCGCCTAGAAAATCCCCGCCTTTCAGCCGCGTGACTAAATGGCTGCGGGGAGGCAGCTCTTCTTCAACCGGGTGGTCGACAAAAATATCGAGCGCGCCCTTCAGCAGGATGTACATTCCCACGCCGACTTCGCCCTGGCGGAACACGGCTTCGCCGGCTTTAAAGGCGCGGACGTGAACCGTTTCCTGTACGAATCGAAGCTCTTTACGCGACAGCGATTGGAACACAAAAGTTTGGCGCAAAGCCTCGAACACATCACGGTCCTGATCGCTCCGGCGAAACAAATTGTCCCACATGAAATTCACAGCGTGTTCCTCTCGTCGGTCACGATAATCTCACCCTTTTTCACCCAGCCGCTGGCGCCATCGGAGTTTTGCACCTGCAGCCAGTCGCCGTTTCTCTGGCGCACCAGCACTTCGGTGCCGCCGGCCATAACATACAGCCCGACTCCCTCATCGGAGGGCAAACTGCGCGCGCTCACTTCGGGCAAAACCACGGTGGCCCGCTCCGCGCTCATATACTGAAATTTTAGGCCGACTAGCAGCAAAGCGCCAATGAAGATCACGGTCAGGCCAGCCGCGATTACGGGAAATTCAGGCTTGGGAGTCTCATCCTCGATGGCGATTTTCCGGGCGGCCAAATAGCGGATCCACATCCAGCCCCCGCCCGCCATCAGCAGCGCGATCAGCCAAGTGATCTCAAGCACCGCCATGGCCTCCATGGTCCGGCGGATCCACAGGCTAAAAGTGTCCTTTTCCATGGGTGCCATGTTGAACCGCGTCTCGAGGAACTGCCTGCCGGCTTTGGCGGGACGAAACCCCGGGTCGAGCGCTAATGCCTTGCGCCAAAAAGCCATGGCGTAGGCTTTCTGGTCCAGTTGGAAATATGTGAGCGCTAGATTATGAAACAACGCTGCCGAAGCGCGTCCCTCTTCGTTAACCTTATTAAAATTATCGCGGGCCTCATCAAATTGCTTGTTCTGGTAGGCAGCCAAGCCCTTTTGGAATAAATCTTCAGAGGAAGAAGGTTCAGCTAAAACATGAAAACAAAAGATGAGACTCAGAGTCGCGAAATACCGTCGCCGCATTTGATGAAGTTTACAGAAAGGATCAGCTATGTCCACCACTCACGGCCAGGAACTGAATAGTTCAGCCAAAATCAACTCTCTACTCGACAACTTGGTCGAGCAGGCCATGGCCCATAGCCAACGCATCCAAGGCGTTAAGCCGCCGGACCCCGCGCTCGAGC
>JANMVK010000594.1:0-7183 GCA_031392725.1 Pseudobdellovibrionaceae bacterium | reverse complement strand
CACTACATGCGTCCGCATCTGCACGCATTCGCGATTTCAATTGAACTGTTTGACGTGACAACGGGCCGGTCATTATGGAAGGGTGCGGCCGAGACCGATTTAAAAACAGGGTCGTTATCAAAAACCGAATTTTTCTCTGATGCCGTGGGAATTGAAGTTCAGCCCAAGCACCTGTTTGAAGTCAGGGCCACCTATGACAACCCGACCGATAAGCCCGTTGATGCCATGGCATTTTTTGCGGTCTACGCGGATACGCCCGACGTAAATTTTGATTTGCGCCCTCCGCTCAATCGATCTCGCTGAAGCGGCAAAAAGCGACCCGACCATAAAGCTCATAATTTCGCTCCTGCACTTCCTTTACATGCTTGGAAGCGTCGTATCCGATGGTGCAGGATTTTGTAGCAGTGGCGAAATGACTGCACTGCTCGCAATAAAAAATGATGTCCAGCTCACGGTAATCGCGGGGATGAATAGGATCGAGGATAATGCTGCGTTTTACGAGGGGTTTCGTCGGAGCTGGCATTGACAATGCTTAAAAGCCCTTCACATTTAAGGCAAGGATTAAGAGGTAAACAGCGATATGAGCGACATAGAGAAAATGACACTAAAGAGCCAAGAGGCTATGCAGGGCGCGGCCGCTTCCGCGGAAGGCCATCGTCATTCGGCGGTGGAGCCTGAGCATTTGATCCTGGAGGTTTTGCGTCAGGCGGACGGAATAGTGCCGCGGGTGCTTGACCGCATGAAAGTGCCGGTTGAGCCGTTGACTCAAGATCTCGAGCGCCGCATGGAGAGTTTTCCCACGATCACCGGTGGTGGCGTGCGGGTGGTGGCCTCCCAGAGTTTGACCAAGCTGTTTCAAGACGCCGAAAAAGTGGCGCGCGAAATGGGCGACAGTTTTATTTCCACCGAACATTTTATGGTGGCGGGCTTGCGCGGAGCCGCGGCCGATGTGCGCAAGATTTTTGAACGCCACCGGGTGAGCGCCGACAGCTTTCAGCAATCTCTAAATGAAATCCGGGGAAATCAAAAAGTGACCGACGACAATCCTGAAAATAAATTTGATGTGCTGAAAAAGTACGCTCGTGATTTGACGGAGCTGGCCGAGGCCGGAAAATTGGATCCCGTGATTGGCCGTGAAGAAGAGATTCGGAGGGTGATTCAGGTTCTCTCGCGACGGACTAAGAATAATCCCGTTCTGATCGGGGAGCCGGGCGTTGGCAAGACCGCGATAGCGGAAGGTTTGGCTTTACGGATCACCCACCGCGACGTGCCCGAAGTTTTACAAGGCAAAAAATTAATGGCCCTGGATTTGAGCTCGCTAGTGGCGGGCTCCAAGTATCGCGGCGAATTTGAAGACCGTCTGAAGGCCGTGGTGAAAGAAGTCACCGCGAGCAATGGCGGAATTATTTTGTTTATTGATGAGATTCACCAGCTGGTCGGCGCCGGCAAAACCGATGGCGCCATGGATGCCGGGCAGATTTTAAAGCCCGCTCTGGCCCGCGGGGAATTGCGCTGTATCGGCGCCACCACTCTCGACGAGTACCGCCAGTACATCGAAAAAGACAAAGCCTTGGAGCGCCGGTTTCAAACTGTTTTAGTGGGCGAGCCCGGGGTCAACGACGCCATCACCATTTTGCGTGGCTTAAAGGAAAAATACGAAGTGCACCATGGCGTGCGCGTGACCGATGCCGCCATTGTGGCCGCGGTGAAATTGTCCCAACGCTATATCACCAACCGCTTTCTGCCGGACAAAGCCATCGACTTGATGGATGAGGCCGCCGCGCGCTTGAGCATTGAGATCAACAGCATGCCCTCGGTGATTGACGAAATTCAGCGCAAGGTGATGCAGCTGCAGATTGAACGGGAAGCGCTGTTAAAAGAAAAAGACACCCACGCGCGCGAGCGTTTGGGCCAGGTCGAAAAGGAAATTGACGGCCTTGAGGGCAAGGCCAAGGGTCTGAAGTCGCAATGGGAAGAAGAGAAAAAAGAAATCACGCTCCTGCGCCAGACCAAACAAGAAATTGAAACCACACGCCTGGAGATTGAGCGCGCCGAGCGCGAAGGCAATCTGGGCCGCGCCGCCGAGTTGAAGTATGGCAAACTGCCTGAGGCGGAAAAGCGTTTAACCGAGTACGACCAACGCGTCCAAACCCGCAAGAACCGCATGCTGAAAGAGGAAGTCGGACCCGAGGAGATCGCCGAAGTGGTGGCCAAGTGGACCGGAATTCCCGTCCGTAAAATGCTCGAGAGCGAATCCGAAAAACTGCTGAAGTTGGAAGAACACCTTAGCCAGCGGGTGAAAGGTCAGCGCCATGCCTTGCAAGCCGTGGCCGACGCCATTCGCCGCGCGCGTGCCGAGATCTCCGACCCCAACCGCCCCATCGGGAGTTTTATTTTCCTCGGCCCTACGGGCGTGGGTAAGACCGAAACCGCCAAAGCTTTGGCGGAATTTTTGTTCGACACTGAAGACGCCGTAATCCGCATCGACATGAGTGAATATATGGAAAAACACTCGGTCAGCCGCCTGATCGGGGCGCCTCCCGGCTACGTGGGCTACGAAGAGGGCGGACAGTTGACCGAGCGCGTGCGCCGGCGTCCGTACTCGGTCATTCTGTTTGATGAAATCGAAAAGGCCCACAGCGAAGTGTTTAATGTGCTGCTTCAGGTATTGGACGATGGCCGTTTGACCGACGGCCAGGGCCGCACCGTCGATTTTAAAAATTCAATTATGATTATGACGTCCAACGTGGGCACGCAAGCCATCGTCGATGAGAAAATGTCAAAGATGGCTAAAGAAAAAGCCGTAATGGATGCCCTGCGCGCCACTTTCCGCCCGGAATTTTTAAACCGCGTGGATGAAACCGTGATCTTTGATCCTTTGACCGAAGAACAACTGCACGAAATCGTGGCGGTGCAAATCGCTGTGGTGGAAAAACGCCTAGCCGATAAGCGAATCCAGCTTAACGTCGACAAGGCCGCCTTGAAGTGGATGGGCGAGCGGGGCTTTGATCCGCTTTACGGCGCGCGCCCGCTAAAGCGCGTGATTCAGCAGGAATTGCTGAATCCGCTGGCGAAAAAGATTTTGGATCATACGGTAAAGCCCGGCGACACCGTGAAGGTCACGCTTAAGGGCGATAAACTCGAATTTAAATAATTAGTTTTTGCGTGACGCGGTTCGCTTCCGATTCGGAAGCGAACCGCGTTATCAGTTTCGAAGGCCCTGGATATCCGTATCGGGCATGAGTTCCGGCCGCCATGAATTTACGAAAGTGGTCTTTTCGCAGAAATTTTCAAGTTTTTTTGTGACTCTTTCCAGTGCGGCGTTGGTTTCTTTGCCGGTGCTGGGATCTGGCTTTGAAACTAGTGATTTAAATATTTTTGAAGCTCCCCTTCGAGGATCGTCAGCCGGAGGTGTACCAGGTTTAGGGGCTTCTCCTCCAAAAAGTTGCCCGTCTTCTGAGGCGTGGTGAAGGGCAATGTAAGCTCCGCATTGAATACTCTGGTGCCCGTCAATTTCGCCGGGCGATCCTCCTGCTGGCGATCCGCCTCGCGATTCCGAATTTGTTATATCGCAACCACAGGCATACTTAGGATCATCCATTTGGGCCTTGGTAATATTCATTAGGCCTTTACCGCCATTTTTAATGTCCCAATCGGACTCTTCGATGACGACCGCAGATACAAACTGCATCAAAAGATAAGAGAATAATTTTTCGTCTTTGACAAAATCCTGCCAAGTTTTATTTTGTTTGGTGGGACAATAATACGGGTCCCCAAATGTATCTGAAATTTTCGGATTGGGAGTTCCGGATTGCTTAAATTTCCCCTCAAATTTTTTGCGGATCTCATCGATCTTCTTTTTCACGCAGCCGTCGGATTTGGTGAAACTCTCAAATACTGACTTACAATGGCCCATTTTATAATAAACTTCATCTTTGCGGTCGGGAACACAAAGTCCCATGGTGTCTTTAACATTCCTAAAATTCCCGGTGGCACTCGACGGCCCGGGAGCCGCGCCCACGATTTGTGAGACGGTGAACACCGCTAAAATCAGGAAAGCGCTAAGGCGTACCACGCTAGTACTTCCTCAGCGGCAACGGCAATTTTTTATTGGCTTTACCTTGTGAGCTTACTGAGCGGGAGCCTTCCGAGTGAGCAAAGCCCTTAATAAACTCGGCGGCCTTAAACGGCGCCTTGGACCACGGATTTTTTTTGCCTTCTGGCAAATCGCCAAATAACGTGGTGAATTCCGCTGTCGGATAAGCAAACAGGCCTACAGCTTCCTCTTTATTAGGAACCCAGAAACAAGAGAACTCTCCCGACGGACGGCGCGCGCCCAAAGGCTCGCCGTCTTCCGTCACAAAACTTTCGATGGGTTGTCCGAGGAAATCATTCACCGCTTGCAAAATCCGCTGACCGTTTAAATTTTTCTCGGCGGTGATGACCATAGTGCCATCCACCACGCGGCCGCGCTCTTCTGCGAAGGTGCGGTACTCATAGTTATTGCCGGGAACCATTTTGCGGAAATCAGCTAAAAAGAACAGGAACGAACTCAAATGCGGGGCCTTGGCCGATGTGTCGGTGAGCGCCTTCAGATGATTTACCGATTGAGAGACTTTTGCCACGCCATTTTTAAATAGTGCGGTGATCGTGAGCGGCATTCCGGTGTTGGTGGAAATATGCTGGCTGGAAACGGGCTCGCCAGTGCCGGCTTTCGCTACGGAACGGTAAGT
Source organism: Pseudobdellovibrionaceae bacterium (assembly GCA_031392725.1). Taxonomy (GTDB): domain Bacteria; phylum Bdellovibrionota; class Bdellovibrionia; order Bdellovibrionales; family UBA1609; genus JALHOQ01. The sequence goes on along the minus strand of JANMVK010000594.1, from coordinate 2,450 downwards.
TTCAAACACTTCTTTGCCGTCTTGTTTTTGCCGGATGTACATCGTGAGGGTTTTGGTGCCGGCGGCTGTGTCCTGCGAAGACCGTTCAATAAAATAGCCCGCGTGCTGGCCGTCTTTTTCAATGCGGTAGAACGCTTCAAACAAAACTTCCGCGGAAACGGCTTGCGTGGCTAATAAGAGGAGAGCGAGGGTAAAGCGGGGGTACATATTAAAATGGTACCTTGAGCTGAAATAATGTCAATGTACGCAGATTTGACGGGCGGACAGGTCCTAGTCATTCGCGGGTCTGGAGCCCCTGTATTGGGGCTCGCAGGGGTTTTTCAGTTATTATAATTCGAGAATTTTGCACATAAGGGAGATGCGCTTGCCGGGAGTGAAGGTGATTTGCCCAGGGAAGCGGTTGGTGGCGCCGGTGTACTGAGTGTTGATCCACAAAGCGGCGGTGGTGTTCACCGGGCTGATCACAGTGCCTTCGTAGTTCTGGTAACCGAAGCGCGAAGAATTGGTGTAGCGCAAATTCAAATGGTCTCTTTCATTGAGAACACCAGGCTTGGTCACTTTAGCGTTGATGCTGGCCTGATCCTGATAATCCACCATCTCAAAACCAATGTGATCGGGTGAACTCTCTGTGTTTACACAGCGAAGAGTCTTGGCGTGAACCAAAGGTCCTACGGTCAGCATAATGGCCCAAGTGATCAGTTTCATTAACGTTACTCCCTAAGTTCTCTTTTATGACCATTTGAAAGCCGCCCGTCAACGGCAATATTACTATTGATAACCATTACTTGACGCGTTCGTGAACTGCGGATAGCGTGCCTCAAATGTTTTCCGGAATAGTTGAAACTTTTAGTTCTGTAACCGAGGTGCAGCCGGGCCCCGGACTGCTCACAATCAAGATTAAAAAGCCTAGTGATTTCGACGATCTAAAGAGCGGTGACAGCATCGCGGTCGATGGCATTTGCCTGACCCTCGAAGGCTTTGACGAACAACACATGTCATTCAGCTTAGCTCTGGAGACTTTACGAGTAACCGGATGGACCCCGGACGGGGTCAAAAATAGAGTAGTGAATCTCGAGCGATCACTCCGTCTCAATGACCGTATTCACGGACATCTCGTTACCGGCCACGTCGACGCCGCGACCAATGTGTTAAGAGCTGATTGGGAAGGTGAAAGTTTGAAATTAACCATCGCGATACCCCAGGTGTTGCGCCCGCTAATTTGGACCAAGGGCAGTGTCGCCGTTAACGGCGTCAGCCTGACCATCAATCAAGTCACCGAAGGTGAATTCACCGTGGGATTAATTCCCGAAACTCTCCGCCGCACCAATTTAAATTCCGTCAAAGCGGGCGACCGCGTGAATTTGGAAGCCGACAACATGGCGCGCGGATTGTTGCATTTCAGCCGCACGCAGGAGGGAAACCCGTGAGCTTAGATTCCATTCCTGAAATTATTGAAGATATTAAATCCGGTAAGCCGGTGATTTTGGTCGACGATGAAGACCGCGAGAACGAAGGCGATTTAATTATCGCCGCCGATTACATCACTCCGCAACTGGTGAATTTTATGGCCACCGAGGCGCGCGGTTTGATTTGCCTGGCTCTCACCAATGAACAGATCGACCGCTTAGGTTTACCCCTGATGACCAAGGACGAAACCAATCTTTCGCCCAACCGCACGGCGTTTACCGTAAGCATTGAAGCCGCCAAGGGTGTGTCGACGGGAATTTCCGCGGCCGATCGCGCTTTGACCATCAAAGTGGCCGCCAATCCCTCGGCTAAGCGCGAAGACATTATTGTGCCGGGACATATTTTTCCCATCCGCGCCCAAGACGGCGGAGTTTTAAAGCGCGCCGGCCACACCGAAGCCAGCATTGATCTGGCGAAACTCGCCGGCCTCAATCCGGCCGCGGTAATTTGTGAAATTATGAATCCCGATGGCACCATGGCCCGCATGGGCCAGTTGGTGGAATTCGCGCAAAAGCACGGAATTAAAATCGGCACCATCGAATCCTTAATCAAATACCGGATTCAAAACGAATCCTTCCTGGTGGAGCGCGCGCAATCGCAATTGCCGTCGCGTTTTGGCACGGATTTCCGCATTCACGTTTACGAAAATTTGCTGGACGGCCGCGAGCACGTGGCCATCGTCAGAGGCGAATTGGATCCGGAACAGCCCACGCTCGTGCGCGTGCACTCCGAATGTCTGATGGGCGACGTGTTCCGCTCGTTGCGCACCCGTTCGGGTGAGTATCTCGAAGCCTCGATGAAACTGATCGCCGATGAAGGCACGGGCGTCGTGGTTTATTTGCGCCTTGAGGACATGGGCCAGCGTTTGCGTAACCGGGTGCTAAGTTATCATCAGCTGGACCGGGGCGCGGTGATGGAGATCATCGTGCTGCTGACGCCCGATGGAACCGTCGTCGAGGTCAACCGGACCGAGGCGTCATGGC
>JANMVK010000580.1:0-8583 GCA_031392725.1 Pseudobdellovibrionaceae bacterium | reverse complement strand
CGATCACATCGAAAATTTCACGGCTGTTGGCGCCGCAAGAATAAAATTCAATGGGCCGTCCCTTAGGCCAAGCGGCTTTCACACCAGGTCCATTGATGTAGTAATATTTCTTGTCCAACATTACGGGCGCTTCGCCTGAGGTTCTCTTGGTGAAGTAAATAGCTGTGATTGTGGTGCCGGAATCGGCGTCGTTGGATCGGATAAGCAGACTCATTTCCTGTTGATCTTCCGAGACGCTAAAGTGCAATAACTCCGCCGTCTGACTGGCACTGCCGGCGCGCGCGACCACAATTCTTTTGCCGTCCACGAGGCGATTCGACAGATCGAGGGAAAACTTCGGAGCATACAGCGACACCTGGGGAGCGAAGTCCGGGCCGGTGGAATGCTTGACGTTCATCTCGATGAATGATTCCTTTTTGCCCGTGCTAGTGGCCGCATTTTCTTTTTCTAATGTTTGTTGGCTTACGGCCGCACCTAATTTGAGCTGTTGCTTTTCCGCAAATTCGAGCATCGCCTTTAGCTTGATAGTCTGAAGGCCGCTGAAGAACGCGAAATCTATTTTTGAATCCAGAGTGGCGCCCTCAATGACCTTGAGGGGATCGCCCATTATCACGGTCTTGACTTGAGTGGCGGCAGGCGAGCTCCGCTTTTTCGGGCAGGCCGTCAGGGTCAGAATCGCACAGAACAATATAAGCAGGCGAATTCCATAAATATTTGTTTTCATTTGGCCTCCGCAATAGAGCAATCGGCCCGCCAGGGTCAGATTGATTTATGGCTGTTTGAGGGCGTGAGGCTCAAAATTTGGCGCCCAATACCGTCCCCAAGGCCGATTTTAGGCACTGGCAAGTGCGCGTTTATCACGTGATTTATATTGTGCCTTCGGATGGCAAAACCTTTCTTATCAACATGAACTGCTCCGAAGGTCTAGCGAGCGAATATGTAGCCGTGTTCGGCAAGATCGCCGATAGCATCACGGCCAAGCTGCCGTAAATGGCGGTCACTTGTTCAAAAAATCGTTCAGTTCGTAGCCGCATTTCCACACTTTCGAACACTTGAAGAAATCTTCAAGTCGTCATCACTGGAACTTCCAGGTCCTATCCGAAAATAGGTATGTAACCACAAACCTAGGAGGCTTTATGGAACAAGAACAAGAAATGAAATGGGGCGGGGATCTATACGGCATTAACTCCGAAGAAATGGATGTGAGAGTGCTCGGGAGCGACTTGATTGTCTCCGATCGCTTGCTAGGGCATAAACCAATCGGGCCCGACATTTGGAACAACTTGCGGGAGCAACGGTCCAAAATGCGCAGCAACCTGATGCTTGGATATGCACCTGCTACCACCGCCGATGTCGATTTGGATGAGAATTTCGCCACGAGAGTCGATGAGCTCCTGTTCACGGCAGCCACGGTAGTCCTGCTGGTTTCACTTTCGGTCCTGGCGAACGCGACTTTGCAGCGGCTGATGCCGCCGCGTTTTTCTCCGCCCCCCGTCCAACAGGAGCTGATTTTCGATGTCCTTGCAATCCCCAGTAACCTGGCCAGCGCCAAAAGCGCTGGCCGGATTCTACTCAGCGAATAGTCCACGTCTGCTTGTTCGCGGTTAGGTTGTGCTGGCTGAAGATTGCTGCCAATAATTATTGGCTCAGGCCGATTTCATCGGCGCGAAGAATTCCATAAGGGTTCACTCGAAAGTTTCGCAGGCGTGGACTCACAATGTAGCGTTTTTTGACTTGCATGAGAGGAATGACAATCGCCTCCTCAATCAGAATTTTATGCGCTTTGAGGCTGAGCGCATCGCGCCGCTCTCCGAAAGGAATTTCGCGAATTTGCCTTAAAAGGTCAGCATACTCGGAACTCGGATATCCCGGCGTAAAGATAAAGCTGTCCAGCATAACGAGTGAATCGTTATAGGCGGGAGTTGATCCCAACATGTACAAGGGTGGAGCGTTCGACTCAATCGCCGAACTCAGGATCGGCCACTCCACGCCTTTCAGTTCTAAAGACGTGTTCAGAATCCTCCGCACGTCGCTCTGAATACTTTTAACAATTTGGCCGCGGATCGGGCCTGCCATATACGTGAGTGACAGAGGTGGCAGCGTCGCGGCGGGTTTTACGAACTGAATTTCTTCGAACTCGTGATGACCTCCGATAGCGGGGGCAAGATAACTCCTGGTCGGAGTGTAGATGTCCGGCTGAATGGATTTGATATTGTCCCGATTTATCAGCGCGGCGAAAGCCCTGCGCAGATCACGGTCGTTAAATGGAGGTTTAGTAAAGTTGAACGCCAGGTACGTCACCTGCGTTGTCGGAAACGTCTGGCTATAGCCTTGCTCGATCAAGAGCGGAAGGTCTGACGGAAGAAATGTGGATAGAACATCCAATTCTCCATTTTTAAAGCGCTTTAGCGCCTCCCCCGCATCCGCTATCGTATGGTACTGAATGGGTAGCTGACCTTTTCGGGAATTGAATGGATTGGGTTCCAATAGAATTTCCTGACTTAAATCATTTTTGGTTACGACATATCGTCCGTTGGAAGGGGCGCCCACGCTTCCGGGCGGCGGGACATCCAGTCTTCGAGGCGCGGAATTGACGCTGGTAAAAGCCGACACAAAACTGGGAAGCGCGCGCTCAAGCTCAATGACTAAATCGCCTTTATCCTGATAAGCACGAACCGAATTCCGATTGGCAGAACCCGCGACGTAATCGCGCGCACCTTTGATCGAAAGCAATAGGTGTTTTGAGTCCGAGTCTTTCTTCAACTGGCTCAGCCTGTGAATAATGGTGTTGACCAAATGTTCAGCGGCAACGGGCACACCATCCGACCAGCGGGCCCCCGGCCGTATAACAAATCTGTAGGTGAGGCCATCGGTCGAAACCTCATGCGATTTTGCCAGGGCGTGGACTAGACGGCCTTCTTGATCGGTGGCCATTAGGGTCTCAACAAAATTCGTGATGATCATCTGGGAGTACCCGTCGATGGATTCGGCGGGATCGAGGGTCTTGGGATGGACATCGGTTTGAAAGTGAATCCGGTTATTGCCAAATGCCACATTGGGCAGGAACACCATAAGGGAGAGGAGGATGAAGTTCTTCATGGAGCTTTGTTTAAGCCGGTGGCATATGTGAGTCAATCAAGTCCACGTCGCGCAGCCTGCATCTTTTTCAAGCAGGGCTAAGCCGCGCCTCAAAATGAAACGTTCTTGCGCAAAATTTGAACTTCGATTTTTCACCTCCACTTTGGCATTCTGAAATCCAGTTATTGGGGGGATTATGAGCTTACTGAATTGGCGGCAGGTATCTGGGCTTGCATTTGTTGGAGCCCTCGCGCTGGGTTTTCAAAACTGTGGTTCGGCCTTTCAGTCCGATCGCGGGGTCAGCGAAATCAACGTGAGTTCAACCGGCGGTTCACCATCTCCAGTTCCTTCGCCTTCGCCCGGCGCTCTTCCCGGACCAACACCAGGGCCACTGCCGGCGCCTGCTCCCCAGCCCGGGCCCGTGGTGCTTCAGCAGCTGTGGAGGCCTCTCACCCAAGTCAATGCTCCTTCCGCACGCCGCTGCCATGCCGCCGCGGACATGGGAGGAAAAATGTTCGTTTGGGGTGGGGGAACCGGTGCTGGCTTTTACGACTGGAGCAACGAGGGTGCAATTTTTAATGCCGCCACCGGGATATGGACCGCGGTCAGCCCCATTGGCGCGCCGTCCGCGCGCACTTGCGTTCGCGCTGTGTGGACGGGCTCAAAGATCATTGTGTGGGGAGGATATGATTTGCTTGGCGTAGCCAATACCGGAGGCATATACGATCCGAGCACCGACACTTGGGCTCCGATGCTTCAGTTGAATTCGATCCCTGGCCGGTATTTTCACTCGATGGCTTGGATGAATGGAAAATTGTTCGTCTGGGGTGGAATCGTAACTCCTGGATTCAGCAATGGGCAAACCAATGAGGGATTTATTTACGATCCGAACACTTATATGTGGACACCCATTTCTCTCGTCAACGCGCCTCCCGCGATGGAGTCCATCGACGCTATTTACGTTAATGGAAAAATTTTGATCTTTGGCGGATTTCCTTACACCAATACGCTTTACCAATATGATCCGGCGGCCAATTCATGGAGCTTAATTGCCACGGTGGGCGCGCCGCCATCACCTCGCTGCGGCTATTCCGCGGTTTGGACGGGAAAAGAGCTTCTGATTTTTGGTGGGACTGGTCCCGTCGCGATTCTCGACAGCGTGGTTGGCAGCTACAATCCAGCCGACAAGACGTGGAGGAAAATTACCGCTCCCGCCGGCCTAGTACATCGCAACTACCATTCGGCGCTGTGGACCGGCGTCTCGATGATTGTGTGGGGCGGTTTTGCCCAAGGGTTGGGCGGCAACCTAACTAATTTCACGCCGCTCAATACCGGCGACGTTTTCTATTAGCCCTACTTAGCCCTAATTCGCACCATCTGACAGCGCTCATCCTCCTGCAGATTCACTCTCAGGGCCTTCGCCACAACAGGCGTCAACTTCTGCCGCTGAATAAAACTCTTGAGCGCCGAGGATTGCGCTGGATTGCAATTCAACGGAGTCAGGCGCGCGGCAAACTGGCGCATGTAGATGTCATGCTCGGGCTGCGCGCGCTCGCGAACATAAGAGTAAAATTTTTCGCCGAAGGGTTTGGCCAGTTCGGCTTGTTCCAAGGGGAACAAGGTGCCCATCACCGCACGGACTTCGGTCAGCGAATATTTCGGCTTCACCTGAGTCAGTTCCATCATCCATTTTTGTTTTATATCGGCCGCCGGCTGAACCGCTTCGGCTGCCAGTGCGTTACGTACGCCGCGATCGGAGGTGTCGGTCTTTTTCATCTCTTCAATCTGCGCCACGGGAGCGGTGGGCGCGAAGCGGGCGATCTGGCGCATCACGACCCAGCGGCGGTCGAGATCCAGTGGGAATCTTTCGGTGATGTCCTTTTGTTTGATCCAAGCTGCCAACTGCATGAGAGAATCGTCGGTGCGGGCCAAGTTGACGTAGGCGTCGAACCAAAACTTTTGATCATCGCTGCCTTTCTGAGATTTTTGAAAACGGCTGAAATAAATATTTTCGGTCTTCTTAACAAACGCCAGCAACTCAGCTTCGCGTCCCGCGGGCCAATACTGCAATACGGTTCCACGCTCACTTCCGCGGCCCGCAATTGTCTCAATCACGGAACTGAGAATAATAACGTCCGTTTCCTGCGGCAACTGGGCTTCGACAATCTCCACGTATTTTTGTAGGGGCATTTCGCCATTGCGGACCATCTCCCACAAGTCATTCCAAATCATTGTGCGCAGCAAGCGGTCGTTGACGGTCACCAAATGTTGGCGCGCAAAAGCCAGGCTATGGCCATCCAGGACCACGGCTAAATATCCAAAGTCATTATCATTGGGGTAGACAAAATCAGGACACTCCCAATTGCCCTCCAGCTTTTGCGTCGGCGAGGAAATGTCCACGCGCACAGAGTGGAGCCGCTTGAGACCGCCGGCTTGCGTTTTAAACAATCCCACCTGAACGGACTGCGGGCGGAACTGGGCTCCAGCGGAGGATTTGGTGTTTAAGGTAATTTGATTGATCTTTTTCCCAGAGCAAGTCCATTCGGCGGAAACCGAATCCGTGCCACTTTGCCGCAACCAAACGGCGGCCCAGGCGTTCAAGTCCTTGTCGGTTTTGCTTTGTAGAGCCGCGATAAAGTCTTTGAGCTCGGTATTTTTGTAGGCATGAGTTCTCATGTAGAGCTGGATGCCCTGTTTGAAAGCGTCTTCGCCAATATAAAAGCGCAGCTGCTTAAGAACCGAGGCGCCCTTGCCGTAAGTGATGCCGTCGAAAATAGCGAAGGCATCTTTAACGGACTGTACGGTCGCTTCAATCGGGTGAGTGGTGACAAGGCTGTCTTCCCAGTAAGCCCAATCCTTCAGATCGACGAAAAAATCCTGCCACGCTTCTTTAAACTCGGTACCGTCGTGCATCGCCATCGTGGCCATAACGGTGGCGAAGCTTTCGTTAAGCCAAAGATCGTTCCACCAAGCCATGGTGACCAAGTCGCCAAACCACATATGAGCCATTTCATGAAGGATAGTTCCGGCCGCATTCCGCCGTTGCTCGCGTGTCGGCACCGACCGGTTTAAAAAATTCTCAGAGAAGGTTACTGCCGCGACATTCTCCATGGCGCCGCTGTTAAATTCCGGAACGAAGATTTGATCATATTTCTTGAACGGATATTTCACGCCGAAAAAAGCGTTGAAGTATTTAAATCCTTGTTTGGTGTAAGTAAAGAACTCCTCGACCCGCACATATTTGGCCATGGAGGGGCGCGCGAGAATGCGCAGCGGAATTCCCTGAACTTCAGCCTTCCACACTTTATAAGGGCCGGCATGGAGGGCGTAAATGTAAGTGGCAATGGGGGGAGTGGGTGGGAAGCTCCACGTTTTACGTTTATCCGCGCCGGCTTTGACTGAAGTCTCGGTTTCGTTGGCGATCACGATCCATGTCGCGGGCGCCTCCACCTGCAAAGTGATTGAAGCGCGCAAGTCGGGTTGATCAAAGCAGGGGAACATGCGGTTGGCATCGTAGGGTTCGAAATCGGAATAAACAAAAACCTCCTTAGTCTCGGGATCCTGGAACCGATGCAGACCGACACCCTGGCGCGAAAAATCTTGGGTGAAGTCAATGGCGACGCGGTTGACGCCGGCTTTCAAAGAATCCGCCGGCAGGTCGATGTGAAATTTATTTTTCGCGCTGAGCGGGATGTCCTTGTCATTGACCTTTAAGCTGGTGATCTGTCCTTCAAAAAAATCCAGGCGCAGGGGCTTGGTGGAATCTTTAAGGTCAAATTCAATCACATTGGTTGCCGTATATTTCAAATCGGTTTCGTTGAGTTTAACCGTGAAATTGTATTTGATGTCGCTCAGCCGGGCCTTTCTGGATTTACTTTCTGTCCAGGTGAGGTCCGATGTTTCACCCGAGGCCGCGGTGCTGTCCGGTTTTGGGCTGGTGGCACAGGCTGAAATGACAAATGTGATTAAGGCTGCGACTGCGATTTTTAGGGTCATAAATTCTCCCAGATGGCTAAATGATCTGGGAGTATAGAGAATGGGGAGCGAATATCAAGGATGGCGGAGGGCCGATGACGCGTTCCGGAGTCGCTCCTTTAGAAGAACGCCCACAAAGCGCCAGCCAGAAAAGTCATGGAGCCGCCGTCTTGATTGTTGTTTGAATTGTTTCCCGGTCCGGGGCCCGAAGTCTGTTGATTGTTATCTTCGCCCTCGGCGCCGCTGAACTCGGCAAAAATTCCGTTGGGCAGCCAGTTTTGGCGCTTGTTGGTAAAATGATAGCGCAAGCCAAGGCCGCCCATGGGCCGCGGCTTATCAAAATTGATCATATGAATGCCAAGGCGAATGTAAAGCGCCACCGGATCCGTCACATTGGGAAACAGATCAAAAGAAAAAGCCAGTTGGCCCGAATAGATTTTGTCACCCTGGTCTTTGTTGTTTCCGGTATTGCCGGTGCTGTTTTCCTTCGACTTAAGATCCGGGACGAAGCGCACACCAAGGTCCGACCTAAACCAGCGGCCAAAACGGAATAGTCTTAAATCGGCGCCTAAGCCAAGGCCACCGGCATCTCCCATATTGTCACGTTCCGTGTTGGCCACTCCAAAACGCAAGCGCCAGCGATCGGCGGACGTTAGGTTTTCTTTTTCCTTAGGTTTTTCTTCTGCGGTGATTTTACCTTCAGCATCGTAAGTGACTTCACGCTCGAGTTTTCCCTTATCGTCAAAAATCTGCCAACGTCCGACCGGCTTGTCGTCTTTCCACGCGCCCCGATCGCGAAGCTTTCCGCTCGGCCAATGTCTAACCCATTCGCCCGACATTTTGCCGTCCGCATAATTTCCGTCGGCGACTAGCGTGTTGTTATCGGAAAATCGTTTGAAGCGGCCGTCGAGTTCGCCTTTTTTATAATTGGCGCGGAGTTCAAGACCCTTCTTCAGAGAGACAACCTCAAATACGCCGTCACGAACGCCGTCGACTTCACACCAGCTATGAAGTGTGTCGTCTTTGCCATCGGCTTGCTTTAACAAGGCTGGTGGCTGACATTCCAGCGCGCCGGCTTCCGCCAGCCACACTCCAAGGAAAAAGAGTAGTGCGATTCCCCTCATTTTCCTTCACCCATAAACTTATTGTAGTTATCGAGGTCTTTGGTGAACGGGTCAATCGCGCCGGCGGCGGACGATTTGGCTTTTTGCAAGGGCTCTTCAACCAACTTGCGGTTGAGTTCCTGAGGGGCAATGGTCGCGGGATCGATTTTGCTAAAAACTTCAGGTTGTGACACGCGCAACTCTTCCAGCGCCACCGTTGTGGCTTTGTCTTCGAGCGGTTGCACGGCAGGTTTCTCAGCGGCGGGAGTGGGTGGCACCAAAGTGGTTTCATAAGCCGAAAGCACTTGAGTTTTGCTGGTTGGATTCGTTACAAAATCTCCCGCCGGTGTTTGGCTTGCGGATTGGTGCGAAGACAATGTGAGGTTAGTTTTACCCTCAACGACGGGATTGACTTCGACTTTGCCGC